>NZ_QPFW01000238.1:0-66018 GCF_008122455.1 Enterobacter sp. C6 | reverse complement strand
GAAGTGGAGCAGGTACTCGACTCGGCGCGCAAGGCGAAAAACGCCGGCTCGACCCGCTTCTGCATGGGCGCGGCGTGGAAGAACCCGCACGATCGCGACATGCCTTACCTGGAGCAGATGGTAAAAGGCGTGAAGGAGATGGGCCTAGAGGCCTGTATGACGCTCGGCACGCTGAACGACGAGCAGGCGCAGCGCCTTTCGGCGGCGGGGCTGGACTATTACAACCACAACCTCGACACCTCGCCGGAGTTTTACGGCAACATCATCACCACGCGTACCTACCAGGAGCGTCTGGATACGCTGGATAAAGTGCGTGACGCGGGGATCAAGGTCTGCTCCGGCGGCATCGTGGGCTTAGGCGAAACCGTGAAAGACCGTGCGGGCCTGCTGCTGCAGCTGGCGAACCTGCCGACCCCGCCGGAAAGCGTGCCGATCAACATGCTGGTGAAGGTCAAGGGCACGCCGCTGGCGGACAACGACGATGTGGATGCGTTTGATTTTATTCGCACCATCGCGGTGGCGCGCATCATGATGCCGACCTCTTTCGTGCGCCTCTCTGCCGGTCGCGAGCAGATGAACGAGCAGACCCAGGCCATGTGCTTTATGGCCGGAGCCAACTCTATCTTCTACGGCTGCAAGCTGCTGACCACGCCGAACCCGGAAGAGGACAAAGACGTTCAGCTGTTCCGCAAGCTGGGGCTTAACCCGCATCAGACCGAGGTGCTGACGGGCGATAACGAGCAACAGCAGCAGCTGGAGCAGCAGATTTTCAACGCTGACACCGACCAGTTCTACAACGCGGCAGCCGTATGACCTGGCAGGCACGTATCAACTCTGCGCTTGACGACCGTCGGGCGGCAGAGGCATTTCGCGTTCGCAGGGTGGTGGAAAACGGCGCGGGCCGTTTTCTTACCCGCGACGGGCGGCAGTTTTGTAATTTCTCCAGCAACGACTATCTCGGGCTGAGCCAGCATCCGGCCATTATCCGCGCCTGGCAGCAGGGCGCTGAGCGGTTTGGCGTGGGCAGCGGCGGCTCGGGACACGTCAGCGGATACACCACAGCGCATCATGCGCTGGAAGAGGAACTGGCTGATTGGCTCGGCTACCCGCGCGCGCTGCTGTTTATCTCCGGCTTTGCCGCCAACCAGGCGGTGATTACGGCCCTGATGGAAAAAGAGGACCGCATTGTCGCCGACCGCTTAAGTCACGCCTCCCTGCTGGAGGCGGCACATTTAAGCCCGGCGCAGCTGCGCCGCTTTGCTCATAACGATGCGGGACAGCTTGCTGCGCTGCTGGATAAACCCTGCGACGGACAACAGCTGGCGGTCACGGAAGGGGTATTCAGCATGGACGGCGACAGCGCGCCGCTTGCCGCGCTGCACGATACCGCCAAACGGCAAAACGCCTGGCTGCTGGTGGACGATGCCCACGGCATTGGCGTAATGGGCGACGAAGGGCGCGGGAGCGCGTATCAGCAAAACGTGAAGCCGGAGCTGCTGATTGTCACCTTCGGCAAAGGTTTTGGCGTCAGCGGCGCCGCCGTGCTGTGCAGCGAATCCGTCGCCGACTATCTGCTGCAGTTTGCCCGACACCTAATCTATAGCACCAGCATGCCCCCGGCGCAGGCCGTGGCGCTGTCTGCGTCGCTAGCGGTGATCCGCAGCGCAGAAGGGGATGAACGTCGCCAGCGGCTGGCAGAGCATATCGCCCGCTTCCGCCAGGGGCTAGCGGCGCTGCCCTTCCGCAGTCCCGATTCGCAGAGCGCTATCCAGCCGGTGATTGTCGGTGAAAACGGCCGCGCGCTGGCGCTGGCACAGGCGCTGCGCCAGCGCGGCATGTGGGTGACCGCCATCCGCCCGCCAACGGTTCCGCCGGGTACCGCGCGGCTGCGCTTAACCCTGACGGCGGCGCATGAACGACAGGATATTGAGACGTTGCTGGAGGCGCTCCATGTTGCCGGTGAATAAGCAGGCCGTCGCGGCGGCATTTGGTCGCGCCGCGCAGAGCTATTCGCAGCACGATGAGCTGCAGCGTCTGAGCGCGCAGGGGCTTCTGACCGCGCTTGGCGAGAGCCGTTTTCCCCAGGTGCTGGACGCCGGCTGTGGTCCGGGCAGCAACAGCCGCTACTGGCGCGGGGCGGGAAGCCAGGTCACGGCTATCGACCTCTCAGAGCAGATGCTCGACGAGGCGCGTCAAAGGCAGGCAGCGGATCGCTATCTGCTGGCCGATATCGAGGCGATCCCGCTGGCGGATGCGCAGTTCGATCTGGTCTGGAGCCATCTGGCGGTCCAGTGGTGCAGCAGCCTGCCGCAGGCCTTGCGCGAGCTTTATCGCGTGGCGCGACCGGGCGGGAAGGTGGCCTTTACCACCTTGCTGGAGAGTTCGCTGCCGGAGCTGAATCAGGCGTGGAAAGCGGTGGATGAGCAGCCGCACGCTAACCGTTTTTTATCGCATGACCAGGTGACGCAGGCACTGGCAGGCTGGCGCTACCGCAGCACTGTGCAGACCATCACCCTCAATTTTAGCGATGCGTTCAGCGCGATGCGCTCGCTGAAGGGCATCGGCGCCACGCACCTGCATGCCGGACGGGAGAAAAAACCGCTGACCCGGGGACAGCTGCAGCGCCTGGAGCTGGCCTGGCCTCAGCAGCGGGGTCATTTCCCGCTCTCTTATCAACTTTTTCATGGGATTATCGAACGTGACTGAACGTTATTTTGTCACCGGAACGGATACGGAAGTGGGCAAAACGGTGGCCAGCTCTGCGCTGCTGCAGGCGGCACGAAAGCTCGGAAAAAACACCGCCGGATATAAGCCCGTTGCTTCCGGCAGCGAGATGACGGCGGAAGGGTTACGCAACACCGACGCGCTGGCGCTCCAGCGTAACAGCACGCGTGAACTCGCCTATTCAGCGGTCAATCCATATACCTTTGCCGAGCCGACCTCGCCGCACATCATCAGCGCTGACGAAGGTCGTCCGATTGATTTCGCCGTGCTTTCAGCCGGGTTACGGGCGCTGGAAAGCCAGGCCGACTGGGTGCTGGTGGAAGGGGCTGGCGGCTGGTTTACGCCGCTTTCGGACGCGCAGACGTTTGCTGACTGGGTGCAGGCCGAGCAGCTTCCGGTCATTCTGGTCGTCGGCGTTAAGCTGGGCTGTATCAATCACGCCATGCTGACCGCGCAGGCCATACGGCAGGCCGGGCTGCGTCTGGCGGGCTGGATAGCCAACGACGTGGTTGCGCCGGGGAAACGACACCAGGAGTATCTGGCGACGCTCAGGCGCGTCCTTCCCGCCCCGTGCCTCGGGGAAATTCCCTGGCTTGCTGACGGCGCGGAAAATGCCGAAATCGGGCGTTATCTCGATCTCAGCGTCTTGCTTCCCGCGACATCCAGTGCGCGATAAGCTCGTCATCCAGTTCGTTAACGTGGCCCTGCGCCACGTTACGCCCGCGATAGAGCATACAGAAACGGTCCGCCACCCGGCGGATAAACGACAGCTGCTGCTCCGCTAACAGCACCGTCATACCTAACTCCCGGTTTAAGCGCACCAGCAGCTGCCCCAGCTTCTGGGCGAAGCTGTGTCCTGCGCCGTGCAGGGGCTCATCGAGGATCAGCAGGTGAGGACGGTTCACCAGCGCATTAGCCAGCGCCAGCTGGTACTGGTCGTCCGGAGAGAGCGTGTTGGCGCGGGTCTGTCGCAATGCGTAGAGCGCTGGAAACAGGTCGTAAACGTCGCTTTTCGCTTCCGGATTGGGTTTCCCCATCGCCCGCATGGCGATATGCAGATTCTCCTCAATCGTTAACTGGGAGAAGATCCGCCTGTCCTGCGGGACATAGCCTATCTCCGTTCCTGAACGCTGTTCTGGCGGCAGGTTAAGCAAATCGCGCGGCGGCGCGCCTGCCTCATGCCAGATGATGCTGCCGCTTTCGACGGGAACTCTCCCGGCGATGCAATTCATGAGGGTGGTTTTCCCCATTCCCGGCAGGCCAACGACGCCTGTACACATTCCTTGCGGAAAATCCAAATTCACGTTCCATAGCGTATGTTGGCTTCCGTAAAACTGATTCACAGCACGCAGACTCAACATCTTTCTCTCCTTAAAAATGTGTGTAGGTGAGGCTCGGGTTTGAATCTGCAAAACCCCTGCCAGAAACCGAAAAGCGTTTAAAAAACCGGCTTTTTTAGGAATAAGTCACCGGAGAGGGTGTGAGAAAAAAAGGGATTGCACATCGACGGTGCTGGCGGTGTTGAGTTGTGGTGCAGAACCCGAAATGCTGAAAATGTGAGCAAGATCGCATCGGTTGGTTATGAATGACGCAACTGTTAATCAGCAAAAAATAGCTATAAAAATTTTTTACCGCCGTCTCGTGGGAAAATCCGGGAATTTGCCGAGCGCCAGTCTGCATGGGCTGGAAGCAGTTATCCACTATTCCTGTGGATAACCATGTGCATTAGAGTTAGAAAACACGCGATAAGCGAGAGGAGACGCGGCTTTCGCCCAAATTGACGCGAAACGCGGCTTTAGAAAATATCGTTTATTATTTAATTGCTTAGATAAAAGCAATTCCCGTCATGAAAGTGTCACTCGTTGCCACAAAACTATCATTACCTGGCTTGACAAATGTTAAAAAAGAAAAAGTTCTGGGGATAACCCGACCTGACTGGTGTTTTATATTGTCACAGTCCAAATTTTGGTCGCTATCGCGCTAATCATTCAGGCGCTACTCTAAATATCCTGACATGCTACTGGTTTTTCATCCAGTGTTTTTTACTGGCATTCCTGGCAACAAGGAGTAAAATTACTCACCTGCCGCTTATAACGTCATCAAGTTGTCGCCCATGAGTAAACCGTTCAAATTGAATTCTGCTTTCCGTCCATCTGGCGATCAGCCTGAGGCGATCCGTCGTCTGGAAGAAGGGCTGGAAGATGGGCTGGCGCACCAGACGCTGCTGGGGGTAACCGGCTCGGGTAAAACGTTCACCATCGCCAACGTGATTGCGGATCTCCAGCGCCCCACGATGGTGCTGGCACCCAATAAAACCCTGGCCGCACAGCTTTACGGCGAGATGAAAGAGTTCTTCCCGGAAAACGCCGTGGAGTATTTCGTCTCCTACTACGATTACTACCAGCCTGAAGCCTATGTACCGAGCTCTGACACCTTCATTGAGAAAGATGCCTCGGTGAACGAACACATCGAGCAGATGCGTCTGTCGGCCACTAAGGCGCTTCTGGAGCGTCGCGATGTGGTCGTTGTCGCATCGGTTTCCGCGATCTACGGTCTCGGCGATCCGGATCTCTATCTCAAGATGATGCTGCACCTGACGCAGGGGATGATCATCGACCAGCGCGCCATCGTCCGTCGTCTGGCGGAGCTGCAGTATGCCCGTAACGATCAGGCGTTCCAGCGCGGCACCTTCCGCGTACGCGGTGAGGTGATCGACATCTTCCCGGCGGAATCGGACGATATGGCACTGCGCGTCGAGCTGTTCGACGAAGAGGTTGAACGCCTGTCGCTCTTCGACCCGCTGACCGGACACGTTGAGTCGGTGATCCAGCGCTTCACCATCTACCCGAAAACGCACTACGTGACGCCGCGCGAGCGTATCGTGCAGGCGATGGAAGAGATCAAAGTGGAGCTGGCCGAGCGCCGTAAGGTGCTGCTGGCGAACAATAAGCTGCTGGAAGAGCAGCGCCTGAGCCAGCGCACCCAGTTTGACCTTGAGATGATGAACGAGCTGGGCTACTGCTCCGGCATTGAAAACTACTCCCGCTTCCTCTCCGGGCGCGGGCCGGGCGAGCCGCCGCCGACGCTGTTTGATTACCTTCCGGCAGACGGTTTGCTGGTGATCGACGAATCCCACGTTACGATCCCGCAGATCGGCGGGATGTACCGCGGCGACCGGGCGCGTAAAGAGACGCTGGTAGAGTACGGCTTCCGCCTGCCGTCGGCGCTGGATAACCGTCCGATGAAATTTGAAGAGTTTGAGGCGCTCGCGCCGCAAACCATCTACGTTTCGGCCACGCCGGGCAACTACGAGCTGGAAAAATCGGGCGATGAGGTGGTTGACCAGGTGGTGCGTCCGACCGGGCTGTTGGATCCGGTTATCGAGGTGCGTCCGGTGGCCACCCAGGTGGACGACCTGCTCTCTGAGATCCGCGCCCGTTCCGCCATCAACGAGCGCGTGCTGGTGACCACGCTCACCAAGCGTATGGCGGAAGACCTGACCGAGTATCTCGAAGAGCACGGCGAGAAGGTGCGTTATCTGCACTCGGATATCGATACCGTGGAGCGCATGGAGATTATCCGCGACCTGCGTCTGGGCGAGTTTGACGTGCTGGTAGGGATTAACCTGCTGCGAGAAGGTCTCGATATGCCGGAGGTCTCGCTGGTGGCGATTCTCGATGCGGACAAAGAGGGCTTCCTGCGTTCTGAACGCTCCCTGATCCAGACCATCGGTCGTGCGGCGCGTAACGTCAACGGTAAAGCGATTCTGTACGGTGACAAAATTACCCCGTCGATGGCGAAAGCGATTGGTGAGACGGAACGCCGCCGCGAGAAACAGCAGCGCTACAACGAAGAACACGGCATTACGCCGCAGGGTCTGAACAAGAAGGTGGTGGATATTCTGGCGCTGGGTCAGAACATTGCCAAAACCAAAGCGAAAGGCCGCGGCAAGGCGCGTTCAGTGGTGGAAGAAGATACCGTCGTGCTGACGCCGAAAGCGCTGCAGCAGAAAATCCACGAGCTGGAAGGGCAGATGATGCAGCACGCGCAGAACCTTGAGTTCGAAGAGGCGGCGCAGATCCGCGACCAGCTTCATCAGCTGCGGGATCTGTTTATCGCGGCATCATAGGTTAAAGCAGCGTATTTCTCCCTCTCCCCGTGGGAGAGGGCCGGGGTGAGGGCATCAGGCCGCAAAAAACGAACCTAACCCAGCGCCTGAATCGCCTTCTCCAGCGCCTCGCGCAGCAGGTGACGGTCGTGGCGATACTTGATGTCTGAGGCCTCCAGTGGCTCCTGCACCACCAGACGATCGCCAATCCCTGACACATCCACTTTTGGTCCCACGACTACGCCGTCAATGATTTTCTTGCCGACGTAATGCTCCATTAATTCAAGCTTGTCCGCCAGCGACAGGCTCGCCGCCGCCGGGCTCAGTTCACGTCCCAGATTACCGATGTAAACCATCGGCGCCGGGGTGCGGCGCAGCGCCTGCGCCAGCTCTTTCACCAGCAGAATGGGCATCAGGCTGGTATAAAAACTGCCTGGACCGATCAGGATAAGATCCGCTTCCCCGATTGCCTCTACCGCTTCACGCGTGGCGGGCACGCTCGGATAGGTCATCAACTCCGTTGGCGGCAGAAGGAGCTGGTCAATATTCACCTCGCCGTAAACTTCATGCCCTTCGGCGTCGATTGCCATCAAGTCAACCGGTTGTTCAGACATGGGGATCAGGAATGCGTCCACTTTGAGCAGATTACGGATTAAGTTGATGGCTTCCAGAGGCCGTACGCTCAGGTGATCCAGCGCCTTTAACATCAGATTTCCGAGGTTATGCCCGGAAAGTTCGCCATTACCGCCAAAACGGTACTCAAACATCGCCGACGCGACGCTCGGCTCGGTAATTAACTGGTTCAGGCAGTTGCGCATATCTCCCCAGGCAATGCCGCCTTCGGCACGACGAATGCGCCCGGTTGAGCCGCCGTTATCGGTGGTGGTCACTATCCCTGTCAGCCTTGAGCCCAGTGACGACAAAGAGGACATAACCCGGCCTAAGCCGTGTCCTCCGCCAAGAGCGACCACTCGGTCAAGATCCGCAAAAGTGCGATTGCGCATACGTATTCCTTATTACGTTCGATCGCGTAACAGTAACCTAACTACCCCTAAAAGACGATGCTTCACCCGATGCAAAATGACGTATATCAATGTGAAAATGCGGTTTTTAGGTATTCTGTAGCGAAAATGGACGAATGACTCGCTATATACTTAATTATATAGCGAAAAGCGATAATGGCGCCGTCAGAATTTCCGCGCTACTATCGCCCTAACCACGTTTTCAAAATTGAAAACATACACTCTAGCCCTTGCGCCTGTGTCGAAAGATATGGCGCTCTGGCCGTGGCGAATTTGCCACCAGGGTACAGAAAGAAATGACTGTGCCTCCCGATCTGGAAAGGTGTACATGGCTTCACAACTTACTGATGCTTTCGCGCGTAAGTTTTATTACTTACGTCTGTCGATTACCGATGTGTGCAACTTCCGTTGCACCTACTGCCTGCCCGATGGCTACAAACCGGGCAGCATCACCAATAACGGCTTTCTCTCCGTGGATGAAGTGCGCCGCGTTACGCGCGCCTTCTCTGAGCTCGGCACCGAAAAAGTGCGCCTTACCGGCGGTGAACCCTCGCTGCGCCGCGATTTCCCCGACATCATTGCCGCCGTACGTGAAAACGAACGTATCCGCCAGATTGCGGTGACCACCAACGGTTACCGCATGGCGCGCGACGTGGCGACCTGGCGCAATGCGGGGCTGACGGCGATTAACGTCAGCGTCGATAGCCTGGACGCCCGCCAGTTCCACGCCATTACCGGCCAGGATAAATTCCAGCAGGTCATGGACGGTATCGATGCGGCATTTGCGGCCGGCTTCGAAAAAGTCAAAGTCAACACGGTGCTGATGCGTGATGTAAACCATCACCAGCTTGATACCTTCCTGGTGTGGATTAAATCCCGCCCCATTCAGCTGCGTTTTATTGAGCTGATGGAAACCGGCGAGGGTAGCGAGCTGTTCCGCCGCCATCACATCTCCGGCATGGTGCTGCGCGACGAGCTGCTAAAACGCGGCTGGCTCCATCAGATCCGCCAGCGCAGCGACGGCCCGGCGCAGGTCTTCTGCCACCCGGATTACGAAGGCGAGATCGGGCTTATCATGCCTTACGAGAAAGATTTCTGCGCCAGCTGCAACCGCCTGCGCGTCTCCTCCGTGGGCAAGCTCCATCTTTGCCTGTTTGGTGACGGCGGCGTAGACCTTCGCGATCTGCTGGAAGACGATGCGCAGCAGGACGCGCTTGAAGCACGCATTTCTGAAGCGCTGACGCATAAAAAACAGACCCACTTCCTGCATCAGGGCAATACCGGCATTACTCAGAACCTGTCCTACATCGGCGGGTAATCAGGCTTAAGAAGGAAACAGAAAATGAGTCAGGTAAGCGCAGAATTTATCCCGACACGCATTGCTATCCTTACCGTTTCCGATCGCCGTGGCGAAGAGGATGATACCTCCGGCCACTGGCTGCGCGAGGCGGCCCATGACGCGGGGCATCACATTGTTGATAAAGCGATCGTGAAGGAGAACCGCTACGCCATTCGCGCGCAGGTCTCTCAGTGGATCGCCAGCGATGAGGTGCAGGTGGTGCTGATCACCGGCGGCACCGGCTTTACCGCAGGCGATCAGGCCCCCGAAGCGCTTATCCCGCTGTTCGACCGCGAGGTGGAAGGCTTCGGCGAGGTGTTCCGCATGCTCTCCTTTGAAGAGATTGGTACCTCCACGTTGCAGTCGCGCGCCGTTGCCGGGGTGGCTAACAAAACCCTGATTTTCGCCATGCCGGGCTCGACCAAAGCCTGCCGCACCGCGTGGGAAAACATCATCGCCCCGCAGCTGGATGCCCGTACCCGTCCGTGTAATTTCCATCCCCATTTAAAGAAATAAGCTATGTCACAACTGACCCACATTAACGCCGCAGGCGAAGCGCATATGGTGGACGTCTCCGCCAAAGCGGAAACGGTGCGCGAGGCGCGCGCCGAAGCGTTCGTCACCATGCTGCCGGAGACGCTGGCGATGATTATCGACGGCAGCCATCACAAGGGCGATGTCTTTGCCACCGCGCGCATCGCGGGGATTCAGGCCGCCAAGCGCACCTGGGATCTCATCCCGCTGTGCCATCCGCTGATGCTGAGCAAGGTGGAGGTGAACCTGCAGGCCCAGCCGGAGCAGAGCCGGGTGCGCATTGAGTCACTCTGCCGCTTAACCGGCAAAACCGGCGTGGAGATGGAAGCGCTGACGGCGGCCTCCGTTGCCGCGCTGACCATCTACGACATGTGCAAAGCGGTGCAGAAAGATATGGTGATTGGCCCGGTTCGCCTGCTGGCAAAAAGCGGCGGAAAATCCGGAGATTTTAAGGTGGACAGTCATGATTAAGGTGCTCTTTTTTGCGCAGGTGCGCGAGCTGGTGAATACCGACAGCCTGACGCTGGATGCGTCTTTTGAAAACGTTGCTGCCCTGCGCGCGCATCTGGCGGCACAAAGCGACCGCTGGGCGCTGGCGCTGGACGAAGGCAAGCTGCTGGCCGCCGTTAACCAGACGCTGGTGGAATTCACCCACCCGCTGGCCGAAGGGGATGAAGTGGCCTTCTTCCCGCCGGTAACGGGGGGCTAAGATGGCTGAAACCCGAATTCTGGTGAGCCCCGGGCGTTTTAACGTGGGGACCGAATACAGCTGGCTGGCGGAACGCGATGAAGACGGCGCAGTTGTCACCTTCACTGGCAAAGTGCGCAACCACAACCTCGGCGACAGCGTGAAGGCGCTGACGCTGGAGCATTATCCCGGCATGACGGAGAAGTCGCTGGCGGAGATTGTTGGCGAGGCGCGGGGCCGCTGGCCGCTCGGCCGCGTCACGGTGATTCACCGCATCGGCGAGATGTGGCCCGGCGAGGAGATTGTCTTCGTCGGGGTGACCAGCGCGCACCGCGGCAGCGCGTTTGCCGCCGGGGAGTTCATTATGGATTACCTCAAAACCAGGGCGCCGTTCTGGAAGCGCGAAGCCACGCCGGAGGGTGACCGCTGGGTAGAATCTCGCGACAGCGATAAACAAGCCGCCAGCCGTTGGTAGTCGGTTTACGCGGATGTGTTAATCTTAACGTGTGTGTCTACTTAAACTTAATCAGGAGTGAATCATGGACCGATTTCCGCGTTCCGATTCAATAGTACAGCAGACCCGTAGCGGCCTGCAGACGTATATGGCTCAGGTGTACGGCTGGATGACGGTTGGCCTGCTGCTTACCGCGTTTATCGCGTGGTATGCGGCGAACACGCCGGAGCTGATGATGTTTATCTTCTCCAGTAAGATCACCTTCTTTGGGCTGATTATCGCGCAGCTGGCGCTGGTGTTTGTGCTTTCGGGTCTGGTGCAAAAGCTGAGTGCCGGAATGGCGACCACGCTGTTTATGCTCTATTCGGCGCTGACCGGGCTGACGCTCTCCAGTATTTTCATCGTCTACACCTACTCCTCCATCGCCAGCACTTTTGTGGTCACCGGCGGGATGTTTGGCGCGATGAGCCTGTACGGTTACACCACGAAGCGCGATCTGAGCGGCTTCGGCAGCATGCTGTTTATGGGGCTGATCGGGATTGTGCTGGCGTCGCTGGTGAACCTGTGGCTGAAGAGCGAAGCGCTGATGTGGGCCGTGACCTACATCGGGGTGGTGATCTTCGTTGGATTGACGGCGTATGACACCCAGAAGCTGAAAAACATCGGCGAGCAGATTGACGTGCGCGACAGCTCGAACCTGCGCAAATACGCGATCCTGGGCGCCCTGACGCTGTATCTGGACTTCATCAACCTGTTCCTGATGCTGCTGCGTATTTTCGGCAACCGTCGTTAAGGTTGCTTTGCCGGGTGGCGGCTTCGCCTTACCCGGCCTACGAAGCGCGAACCGTAGGTCGGGTAAGGCGAAGCCGCCACCCGACTTATTCACTTCGCTAGCATCCTCTCATTCTTCGCCCGCAGCTTTTTCGCCCGACTTTCCAGCACCAGATAGCAGATCGTTGCCAGCGCCAGCGGCAGGAAGTAATACAGCATGCGGTACGCCAGCAGGGCGGCGATAATCGTTCCCTGAGAAACATGCTCCCCGGCCAGCAGGGCAATAAACACCGCCTCCAGCACGCCGATCCCCGCCGGAATATGCACAATCACCCCGGCAATACTGCTCACCAGCAGCACGCCCAGCACGAAGAAGTAATTTACGTCCTCGCCAATCAGCAGCCAGATGATGGCTCCCATCGCCATCCAGTTAGCGCTGGAAACCGCCATCTGCAGCACCGCAAACTTCCACGAGGGCAGGACCAGCTTTTGCCCTTTAATGGTCATATGACGGCGTCTGGCAAAGGCGCAGGCCCAGAGATAAACGGCGATAATCAGCAGCAGTACGATGCCCAGAATGCGCAGCGTAGCCTCGTCGATATACCAGTGCGCGGGGAGCTGCACCACGCCGATGGTGAAGATCACCCCGCCGAGCAGAATATAGCCCAGCCAGTTAGTGGTGATGCTTAACGAGAAAATGCGCGTGATGGTTCCGCCCGGCAGGCCAAGGCGCGAATAAAGGCGATAGCGCATGCCAATGCCGCCGACCCAGGTGCTCAGCGTCAGGTTAAAGGCGTAGCAGATAAATGACACCAGCATTACCTGACGTTTGGCCAGCTTGTGGCCGCAGTAAGCGCGGCCCAGCAGGTCATAGCAGCCGTACATCAGGTAGCTCACGATAACCAGCCCCACAGCGCCCAGCAGCACCATCCGGTTATAGTTGCGGATGACCTTCCACACCTCTTCCCAGTCAACTTTCTGCGCGTAGACCACCAGCAGCACAGCGACCGCAATAAAAAACAGCCAGGTGAGGATCTTTTTTGCCAGCCGCCAGCGTGGATGCGATTTCGACATCAGGGTTTGCCTCCGTCTTCCGCTTCTATGCGGTCCTGGGTTTCCATTTCGGGTTGTACCGGCGGGTCCACCTGCGCCAGCTTCGGCGTATGCGCCGGCAGCCAGCCGACCATCGCCGGGAAATGCCGCAGAAAGTGGAACACCACCACGCTGATGCCCAGGTTCCACCAGGTGCGTTTGGGAACCATGGACTCATCCACGCGCACGCAGTCGTTAACGATCAACGCCTGAAGGTTATCCCGCAGGGTCTGATTAAACTGGCGATCGTGAATGATCAGGTTGGCTTCAAGGTTGAGCGATAAGCTCAGCGGATCAAGGTTGCTGGAGCCCACGGTGGCCCAGTGATCGTCCATCAGCGCGACTTTGCCGTGCAGCGGTCGGCGGCGATATTCGTAGATCTGGACGCCGCCCTTCACCAGATAGTTATACAGCAGCCGTGCCCCGACTTTGACGATCGGCATGTCCGGCTCGCCCTGCACAATCAGCTTCACGCGCACGCCGCGTCGGGCGGCATTGCGCATGGCATGCAGCAGACGATAGCCCGGGAAAAAGTAGGCGTTAGCGATGATCACTTCACGCTTCGCGTTGGCCAGCATCTTGAGATAATGACGTTCAATATCGTCCCGGTGCTCGCCGTTGTCGCGCCAGACGAAAAGCGCCTGCGCTTCGCCGGGCTTCCGATTCTCTTCCGGGCGATGACGGCGTTTCCACCAGCGGCGAACGGCCTCTTTCCCCGGCAGGTTCTCCAGCTCAAACAGCAAGATGTCCTGCACCACCGGGCCTTCAATGCGAATCGCGTAATCCTGCTTCGCTTCCGGGCCGTAGTCGGACATATGCTCAGCGGAGTAGTTAATGCCGCCGACAAACGCCACCGTCTCATCTACCACCACAATTTTGCGATGCATCCGGCGGAAAAGGTTGGTACGCATACCGAACAGGCGAGGGCCGGGATCGTAGTAGCGGAATACCACCCCCGCGGCGGTCAGTTCATTGACGAATGCATCGCTGAGGTCCGGCGAGCCGTAGCCATCCAGCAGCACTTCAATTTTCACCCCGCGCTGGGCGGCGCGCAGCAGCACGCTGTGCAGCTGCTTGCCAACGTTGTCTTCGAACCAGATAAAGGTTTCGAGGATCACCTTCTGCTGAGCGTGATCAATCGCCTTAAACACGGCCGGGTAATACTCGTCCCCGTTGACCAGCAGCGTGATCCGGTTGCCTTCCTGCCAGGAACATTTCATAGGTGGATCTCCGCGCTGAGCGGGGCATGGTCGGAAAGATGCCGCCAGTTGAGGAGCGCCAGGGCGGTCGGGCTGCTGGCATGGGCATTTTTTACGTAGATGCGGTCAAGCCGCAGCATCGGGAAACGGACCGGGAAGGTGCGCGCAGGCCTGCCGTTTGCGCGGGTGAAAATTTCCTCCAGTCCGGCCTCTACCTTTAACGGATGGTTTGCCCGCTGTCGCCAGTCGTTGAAATCGCCCGCCACTACCACCGGTTCACCTTCGGGAAGCGCGTTGGCCCATTCGGCCAGCATTTTCAGCTGCGCCTGACGATGGGCTTCGCGCAGGCCCAGATGAACACAGCCGACATGGATGGGCAGCTCAAGATCGGGCGGGGTAACGCGGCAGTAAAGCAGGCCGCGTTTTTCGCTCTCCCCGACGGAAACGTCGCGGTTTTCGTAATGTTCTATGGGATAACGGGACAGCACCGCGTTGCCGTGATGCCCTTCCGGATAGACCGCATTGCGGCCGTAGGCGTAATCACTCCACATGGTGTCGGCCAGAAATTCATAGTGCGGCGTGTCGGGCCAGTTCTCAAAGTGAAGCGGATGCACTTCGTGTGCGCCCATCACCTCCTGCAGGCAGACAATATCCGCGCTGACGGTGCGAACCGCGTCGCGCAGCTCCGGTAAAATGAAGCGGCGATTAAATGCTGTGAAGCCTTTATGAATGTTTATCGTCAGCACTTTAAGCGAGAAATGCTGCATTTTTTTCGTCATAAGCTCCTTCCTGAGTGACTATCCCAATGAAAATAAAGTGTAGTCGGCGTCACAAAAAGATGCGGCGTTACGGAATTTTCCGTAAAGTGCGGTAGTCTGATTAAGCAGAGAAAAATCCTTCAGGAGAGAAGCCATGAAGTGGCAACAACGTGTTCGTGTCGCAACTGGCCTGAGTTGCTGGCAGATAATGTTGCATTTACTGGTCGTGGCCGTACTGGTGATGGGCTGGATGAGCGGCACGCTGGTGCATGTTGGCCTGGGGCTATGCGTCCTTTACGGCGTCACCGTGCTGTCGATGCTGTTCTTACAGCGCCACCATGAAGCACGCTGGCGCGAGGTGGGTGATGTGCTCGAAGAGCTCACCACCACCTGGTATTTTGGTGCGGCGATGATCGTCCTGTGGCTGCTGTCACGCGTGCTGCAAAACAACCTGCTGCTGGCCCTGGCGGGTATGGCTATCCTCGCAGGGCCTGCGGTCGTCTCATTGCTGACCAAAGAGAAAAAGCTACGCAATGTTGCGTCTAAACATCGCGTACGCCACTGAGCCCGTCGTGGCCGCAATCACCAGTAGCGGCCACAAACTTCCCCAGACAATATCCAGACTCGCATCCTTCAGATAGATTTGTTTGGTGATGTCCGTAAAGTGCCGAATCGGGTTTATCCACGTCAGATCCTGAAGCCACACCGGCATATTCTCGACGGGCGATACGTACCCCGAGAGCAAAATCGCGGGCATCATAAAGACGAATACCCCGATAAACGCCTGCTGCTGCGTTGAGCAGAGCGCTGAGATCAACAGCCCGAATCCCACCAGCGACAGCCCGTAAATCACCATCGTGAAGTAAAACAGCGCCAGCGAACCGGCGAACGGGATCTGGTAGGCCCAAATACCGACTCCCAGCACGATGGTGGCCTGGAACGTCGCGACAATCAGCGCCGGCACAGCTTTCCCGACGAAAATCTGCCAGGTGGCGAGTGGGGAGACCAGCAGCTGATCCAGCGTGCCCTGTTCGCGCTCGCGGGCGACGGAGAGGGAGGTCACGATCATCACCCCGATGGTGGTGATCATGGCGATCAGCGACGGTACCACGAACCACTTGTAGTCCAGGTTCGGGTTGTACCAGTTGCGCACCACCAGTTCGCTGTTGTTGGGCTTCGGTTTGCCGTCCATCAGCTCCTGCTGGTAATCCTTCACCACCTGCTGCAGATAGTTGGCCGCGATCTGGGCGCTGTTGGAGTTACGTCCGTCGAGGATCAGCTGCATCGGCGCGGTCTGGAAGGTATCCAGATTGCGGGAGAAATCCGCCGGGAACCGTACCAGCAGCAGCGCTTTTTGCGTGTCGATAGTGGGCTGGATCTCCTGCGGGCTTTTCAGCAGCAGGATGTGGGTAAAGGCTTTCGCGCGGGCAAAGCGCTGCGTTAGCTCAACGGCGTGTTTGCCGTTGTCTTCGTTGTAAATGGCGATGGTGGCGTTGGTCACCTCAAGGGTGGCGGCAAATGGGAACAGCAGTACCTGGATCAGCACCGGCAAAACCAGAATGGCGCGGGTTTGCGGCTCGCGCAGCAGGGATTGCAGCTCTTTGCGTATTAACGTCCATAAACGGTAAAACATGCGCGCTCCTTAATCTAACCGCCGTTTGGTTTTCATCCACGTCAACCCGATAAACATCGCCGCTGACGCCAGTAAAAACAGGGTGTTGATAATCAGCACCACCGGAATATTCCCCGCCAGGAACAGGCTTTGCAGCGTGCTTACAAAGTAGCGCGCCGGGATGATGTAGGTCACGGCGCGGATCACCGCAGGCATACTGTCTATCTGGAAGATAAACCCGGACAGCATAATCGACGGCAAAAAGGCGGCGTTGAGGGCCACCTGGGCCGCGTTAAACTGGTTGCGGGTGATGGTGGATATGAGTAGCCCCATCCCCAGCGTGCTGAGTAAAAACAGGCTGGTGATAAAGAACAGTACCACCAGCGAGCCGCGATACGGCACGCCGAGGATAAAGACGGACACCAGCATGCAGAGCAGCATCGCCAGCATGCCGAGGAAGTAGTAGGGAATAAGCTTGCACAGTAGCAGCTCGACGCGCGTCACTTCGGTTGAAAGCAGCGCCTCCATAGTGCCGCGCTCCCACTCGCGGGCGATCACCAGCGAGGTCAGAATCGCGCCAATGACCGTCATGATAATCGTCACCGCGCCCGGAATAATAAAGTGCTGGCTGATGGCGGCGGGGTTAAACCAGTAGCGCGTCTGCACGTCGATGAGCGGTTTAAATTCTTCACCCCGATCTTCCGCCCGCTGCATCTGCCAGAGCTGCCAGATCCCCTCCGCGTAGCCCTGCACGAAGTTCGCGGTGTTCGGCTCGCTGCCGTCGGTGATCACCTGGATCGGCGCATCGGTATTCGCCCGCGCCATGTTGGCGGCAAAATCCACCGGAATGACGATCAGACCGCGAATCTTCCCGGCCTGCATCTTCTGGATCAGTTCCTGACGGCTGTCGCTGATGGTGGCGTCAATATAGGGCGATCCGGTCATGGCGTGGGTGAAGTCCAGAGCCTCTTCGCTCTGCTGTTCCAGCAAAATCCCGACCCGGAGCTTGCTGGAGTCCAGATTAATGCCGTAGCCAAAGATAAACAGCAGCAGCAGGGGGATCACCACCGCAATCAGCCAGCTGCTGGGGTCACGCACGATCTGCCGCGTCTCTTTAATGCACAGCGCGTGCACCCGGCGCCAGGAAAGGGTTTTACTGCGCATGGGCATTCTCCTTATCCCAGTCGTGGATGAGGGTGATAAACGCCTGCTCCATGGTCGGGTCCGGGAGCTCCTCGTCGGCGGCCTGGTTTTTCAGGTCGTCCGGGGTACCGTGGGCAATCAGCTTACCGCGATACACCAGCCCGATGCGGTCGCAGTACTCCGCCTCGTCCATGAAGTGGGTGGTCACCATTACGGTCACCCCTTTTTCCACCATGCTGTTGATATGCAGCCAGAACTCGCGGCGGGTGAGAGGATCAACGCCCGAGGTCGGTTCATCCAGAAACAGAATATCCGGCTCGTGCATCAGCGAGCAGGCCAGCGCCAGCCGCTGCTTAAAGCCGAGCGGCAGCTCGTCGGTGGCGTGGGAGGCAATGTTGGTTAACCCGAAGGCGTCGCTCATGCGGCGGATTTTGTCGTTCTGCGCCCGCCCGCGCAGGCCGTACACGCCGGAGAAAAAGCGCAGATTTTGCTCGACCGTCAGGTTGCCATACAGGGAGAATTTCTGCGCCATATAGCCCAGATGCTGGCGCGCCTTGCCGGAGCTGACCTTCAGGTCCATGTCCAGTACCAGCGCCTTGCCGGACGTCGGCACCAGCAGGCCGCACATCATCTTAAAGGTGGTCGATTTTCCCGCACCGTTCGGCCCGAGCAGGCCAAAAATCTCCCCGCGCTTCACCGCAAAATTAACGTTGTCGGTGGCGGCGAAATCCCCGAACTTTTTGGTGAGGGATTTGGCTTCAATGACCGTTTCGCCCGGCGTGCCTTCCACCGTGTGCAGAATGGTGCCAAGCGGCGACTCTGACGTCCCCGCGCCGCCCAGCAGGTCGATAAACGCATCTTCGAAACGCGGCGCCGTTTCTTCCATGTCGATCTCAGGCATGCCGGGCGCATGGCGAATATCGTCGACGGTGGCCTCTTTTTTGAGGATCACCCGCACCGAGCGGCCCTGAATCATCCCGTCGCTGACCTGCGGCAGCTTGAGCACCCGCTGCAGCAGCGTGCGGTTGGACGCCTGCGGGCTGTGCAGCAGGAAGCTGCGCCCGGCCATGCTCTGCGTCAGCCTCGTCGGCTCGCCCTGATAAAGCAGTTCGCCTTCGTTCATCAGCAGCACGTCCCGGCACTGTTCCGCTTCGTCGAGGTAGGAGGTGCTCCAGAGGATCAGCATCCCGTCGCCCGCCAGCTCGTGCACCATCTGCCACAGCTCGCGGCGGGAAATCGGGTCAACGCCCACGCCGGGCTCATCCAGCAGCAGCACCTTTGGTTCGCCCACCAGCGTACAGGCCAGCCCCAGCTTCTGCTTCATCCCGCCGGAAAGCTTGCCCGCCAGCCGGTCGGTGAACGGCCCGAGGGAGGTAAACTCCAGCAGGCGCGCGAAGGTTTTCTGCCGTGTTTCGCCGGTGACGCTGCGCAGGTCGGCGTACAGGTTCAGGTTTTCCATCACCGTCAGGTCTTCGTACAGGCCAAACTTCTGCGGCATATAGCCGAGCATGGCGTGGAGCGCGCCGTCATCTTTTATCGGGTCAAGACCGAGCACGCTGGCCGTACCTTCATCCGGCTTGAGCAACCCCGCCAGCATCCGCATCAGCGTAGTTTTCCCCGCGCCGTCCGGGCCGACCAGCCCGGTCACATAGCCTTTCTGGATGGTACAGTTCAGCGGTGCGACCGCGGGCTTATCCATCCCCTTAAAGCGTTTAACCAGATTGTTGAGCTGAATAACCGCGTCATTCATGTCGTTCCCCGCTGTTCACTTTTACGGTGACGGGCATGCCCTGACGCAGCGCGTCATCCGCATCGGTCACGATGATTCGCAGGCGATACACCAGGTCGGTACGCAGGTCCGGTGTTTCTACTGTTTTCGGCGTGAATTCGGCGGTAGGGGAGACAAAGCCCACTTTGCCGTGATACGGCTTGTCCGGGCGACCGTCGGTATAGAGCAGCAGCTCGCGACCCGGCTGCATCTGGCCGAGATTCGTCTCATCAATGTAGGCGCGTACCCACACCGGGCGGGTCAGGGAGAGGGTCAACACGGTGCTGCCCGCGCTGAGCATGCTGCCCGGCTCCACGGCGCGGGTCATCAGCGTGCCGTCAGACGGTGCGATGAGCGTGGTATCATGCAGATCCAGCTCCGCCTGGGCCAGCTGCGCCTGCGCCTGTTCAAGGCTGGCTTTCGCCTGGGCGATATCCTGCGGGCGGTTACCGGTGTGGTACTGGCTTAATTTATCCTGCGCGGATTTCAGCGTTGCCTGCGCCTGGTCGCGGGACGAGCGCGCATTTTCCAGATCGTTAGCGGAAATGGTGCGGCTTTTCCACAGCCCCTGCTGACGGGCGTAGAAGTTCTGCGCGTAGTCATAGGCGGCCTGCGCCTGTTTAACGGCTGCCGCGGCCTGAGCGATCTCTTCGTCGCGATAGCCTGCCAGCATCAGGTCATACTGCGCCTGCGCAACGGAGACGCCCGCCTTGGCCTGCAGCAGCGCATTTTCATAGGGCGCTTTGTCCAGCATCCCCAGCGTCTGCCCGGTTTTAATGGCATCGCCTTCGTCAACGCTCAGCGCGGCGAGACGTCCGCCGACGCGGAAGCTCATGTTCACCGTGCGAATATCCACGTTACCGTACAGCGTCAGGCCTTTATCCTGATGGCTCTGGTACCACAGCCATCCACCGACTCCGGCGGCAAGCAAAACAACAACCACCAGAATGATGGCGACAGGTTTTTTCATGACTTCAGGCTCCTTTGCGTTAAGCCTTGCAGGATCAGATCGAGATGACAGGCGATCACCTCACCGATCTGCGCGGCTTTATCCTCATCAAATTGTGTCCACCCGGTGCGTAACAGGATGGTTTCCCGGCCCAGACGGAAGGCAAGGATTTCACCCAGCAGGGCGTGGGTATGCAAAATTGTCGCGGTATCGTTGGCATCCCGCCCGGTATAGGCGGCGATCAGCCGGGTCAGGTGGGTATGCATCGGGGCAATGACCCGATCGTGTACCCGCTGATAGGCGGCAGTGGGGGAGAGCTGCTCGCGGGAGATAAACTTGCTCAGGTTGAGCGTATCGTCGTGGGTCAGCACGCGGATCATGTTGTGGCAGGCATTGAGGATCAGCTGGCGGATGACCTCGCGATCGGGCGACGGCTGGCTGAGCAGCGCGGTGGCCTCCTCGACGTGAGGGTGAAACTGCGTGCCGATAAAATCGGCAATCCACTCGGCGCAGGCGAGATATAAATCCTCTTTCGAGCCAAAATAGTAGGTAATCGCCGCAATGTTTTGCCCGGCCAGCGCGGCGATATCGCGCGTGGTCGCATGCAGCCCATACTCACCAAACTGCGCCAGCGCGGCGGCAATAAGCTGGTTTTTGGCCTGTTCACCTTTGGTTGTTGTGGGTGTTGTATTCATGGCGGCATTAAAAATTAATCAATCGATTGATTAAGATTATGCCTGATTCACGCTTACGTCGAGGGAACGCGGAGGGATATTTTATGCGCCACGTCACAAAAGCTGCTACACTCCGCCCCTTCGCGACATTGTGGTTTTTGTCCTCCTAATTGTTATATCTCCCTGAAAACTACACCTGTGATGGTCGGGGCGGTTCGGAGTTTTTATGTCTTTTGATTCCCTTGGCCTGAACCCGGAAATTCTGCGCGCGATCGCAGAGCAGGGCTACGTTGAGCCAACCCCAATCCAGCAGCAGGCTATTCCTGCCGTTCTTCAGGGCCGTGACCTGATGGCCAGCGCCCAGACCGGCACCGGTAAAACCGCGGGCTTTACGCTGCCGCTGTTAGAGCTGCTGGTAAAAAACCAGCCGCACGCCAAAGGCCGCCGTCCGGTTCGAGCGCTGATCCTCACCCCAACTCGCGAGCTGGCGGCGCAGATTGGCGAGAACGTGCGTGACTATAGCCGCTATCTCAACATTCGCTCGCTGGTGGTGTTCGGCGGTGTCAGCATCAACCCGCAGATGATGAAGCTGCGCGGCGGCGTGGACGTGCTGGTGGCAACGCCCGGCCGTCTGCTGGATCTGGAACACCAGAACGCGGTGAAGCTCGATAGCATTGAAATTCTGGTGCTGGACGAAGCCGACCGCATGCTCGACATGGGCTTTATTCACGATATTCGCCGCGTGCTGGCCAAGCTGCCGCCGCGTCGTCAGAACCTGCTCTTCTCCGCGACCTTCTCCGACGAGATCAAGGCGCTGGCGGAAAAGCTGCTGCATAACCCGCTGGAAGTCGAAGTGGCGCGCCGCAACACCGCCTCTGAGCAGGTGACGCAGCACGTTCACTTTGTTGATAAAAAGCGCAAGCGCGAACTGCTCTCCCAGATGATCGGCCAGGGTAACTGGCAGCAGGTGCTGGTCTTTACCCGCACCAAGCACGGCGCGAACCACCTGGCGGAACAGCTGAATAAAGACGGCATCCGCAGCGCCGCCATTCACGGTAACAAGAGCCAGGGCGCGCGTACCCGTGCGCTGGCGGACTTCAAGTCTGGCGACATCCGCGTGCTGGTGGCAACCGACATTGCTGCCCGTGGCCTCGACATTGAAGAGCTGCCGCACGTGGTGAACTTCGAGCTGCCAAACGTGCCGGAAGACTACGTGCACCGTATCGGCCGTACCGGTCGTGCGGCGGCAACCGGTGAAGCGCTCTCTCTGGTTTGCGTGGACGAGCACAAGCTGCTGCGTGATATCGAACGTCTGCTGAAGAAAGAGATCCCGCGTATCGAAACCCCGGGGTATGAAGTGGATCCGTCGATCAAAGCCGAGCCGATTCAGAACGGTCGCCAGGGCGGTCGCGGTCAGGGCGGCGGTGGTCGCGGTCAGCAGCCGCGCCGTGCCGAAGGCGGCGCGCCGAAGTCAGCGGGCAAACCGCCGCGTCGTAGCAACGACAGCAAACCGGCCGGTGACAATCCGTGGCGCAGCGGCGAAGGCAAGCCGGCAGGAGAAGGGCAGCGCCGACGCCGCCCGCGCAAGCCTGCTAACCCGCAGTAATCTGGAAGCCCGGTCGTAAAGCCGGGCTTTTCTTTTTGCGGCTGCGAAGAGAAAGTGCCACAATAGTGGCTGTTTATACAGTATTTCAGGTTTTCAGATGGCTTTAACCGCTGCGCTCAAGGCGCAAATTGGCGCATGGTATAAGGCGCTACAACAGCAGATCCCCGATTTTATCCCCCGAGCGCCGCAGCGGCAGATGATTGCTGACGTGGCAAAAACGCTCGCCGGGGACGACGGGCGACATCTGGCGATTGAAGCCCCGACCGGCGTCGGGAAAACCTTGTCGTATCTCATTCCAGGCATTGCCATCGCGCGGGAAGAGGACAAAACGCTGGTGGTCAGCACCGCCAACGTGGCGCTGCAGGATCAGATCTTCAGCAAAGATTTACCGCTGCTGCGCAAAATCATCCCCGACCTGCGGTTTACGGCCGCCTTTGGTCGCGGTCGCTACGTCTGTCCGCGTAACCTGGCAGGGCTTGCCAGCAGCGAGGCGTCGCAGCAGGATCTGCTGGCGTTCCTCGACGACGATCTCACGCCAAACAACAAAGCCGAGCAGGAGCTCTGCGCAACGCTGAAAGGCGATCTCGATGGCTATAAATGGGACGGCCTGCGCGATCACACCGATAAAGCCATCAGCGACGATTTGTGGCGCAGGCTCAGCACGGACAAAGCCAGCTGTCTGAACCGCAACTGTCACTACTATCGCGAGTGCCCGTTCTTTGTCGCCCGGCGCGAAATTCAGGAAGCCGAAGTGGTTGTGGCTAACCACGCCCTGGTGATGGCGGCGCTGGAGAGCGAAGCGGTGCTGCCGGAGCCGAAAAACCTGCTGCTGGTGCTCGACGAAGGCCACCACCTGCCGGACGTGGCGCGGGACGCGCTGGAGATGAGCGCCGAAATTACCGCGCCCTGGTTCCGCCTGCAGCTCGATCTGTTCTGTAAGCTTGTCGCCACCTGCATGGAGCAGTTCCGCCCGAAAACCACGCCGCCGCTGGCGGTACCCGAGCGGCTGAGCGACCACTGTGAAGAGGTCTACGGTCTGATCTCATCGCTCAACAACATCCTGAATCTTTATCTTCCCGCAACTCAGGAGGCAGAACACCGCTTTGCGATGGGCGAGCTGCCGGAAGAGGTGATGGAGATCTGCCAGCAGCTGGCGAAGCATCTGGAAAAGCTGCGCGGGCTGGCGGAGATGTTCTTAAACGATCTGAGCGAGAAAACCGGCTCGCATGACGTTGTTCGCCTGCACCGTATTCTTTTGCAAATGAACCGTGCGCTGGGCATGTTCGAAGCGCAGAGCAAGCTCTGGCGGCTCGCCTCGATGGCGCAGGCGTCCGGCGCGCCGGTCACCAAATGGGCCACCCGCGAAGTGCGGGACGGGCAGGTCCATCTGTTTTTCCACTGCGTGGGCATCCGCGTGGCCGATCAGCTGGAAAAGCTGATCTGGCGCAGCGTGCCGCACGTGGTGGTCACCTCTGCCACGCTGCGCTCCCTGAACAGTTTTTCGCGTTTGCAGGAAATGAGCGGGCTTAAAGAGAAAGCGGGCGATCGTTTTGTCGCGCTGGACTCGCCGTTTAACCACTGCGAGCAGGGGAAGCTGGTGATCCCGCGCATGAAATTCGAGCCGCTGATCGACAACGAAGAGCAGCACATTGCGGAAATGGCGGCCTACTTCCGTGAACAGGTTGAGAGCAGAAAATACCCCGGCATGCTGGTGCTGTTTGCCAGCGGGCGCGCGATGCAGCGCTTCCTGGAGCACGTCACCGATCTGCGTTTATTACTGCTGGTCCAGGGCGATCAGCCGCGCTACCGGCTGGTGGAAACGCACCGCAAACGTATCGATAACGGCGAGCGCAGCGTGCTGGTGGGATTGCAGTCCTTCGCGGAAGGTCTGGATTTGAAGGGCGATTACCTGACGCAGGTGCATATTCATAAAATTGCCTTCCCGCCCATCGACAGCCCGGTCGTCATCACCGAAGGCGAGTGGTTGAAAAGCCTCAATCGCTATCCCTTTGAGGTGCAAAGCTTACCTGCGGCGTCGTTTAACCTCATTCAGCAGGTCGGGCGTCTGATCCGTAGCCACGGCTGCTGGGGGGAGGTGGTGATTTATGACAAACGTCTACTCACCAAAAATTACGGCCAACGTTTGTTAAACGCGCTGCCGATCTTTCCGATTGAACAGCCAGAAGTGCCCGAGGTAAAAAAACGCCCGGCAACACTGACCGCCGGGCGCAGGAAAAGCATCCGTGCTAAGGGGCGCGGTCCTACTGGTAAGTGAAGGTCACCTGCACCACACTGCTGAACGTCCCCGCGCTCACCGGCATGGAGGTGGCGTAGTAGCGTGCGGCAAGTGGGAAATCGACGGTATGATCGCTTTGATTAACCAGGGCGCTGAAGCTCGCCTGCGGGGCAATGGTAATGCGATCCAGGCGGTCTGCCAGCTCCAAAGCCAGCCCGCCGGCGCTGCCCGTGCTGGCAAATTTCGTCGGGTGTGCGCTGTCTGCCTGGCCGTTAAAGGTCGCGGTGGCGAGCGTGGTGGTGGACGGGCATTTGGACAGCGTAAGGTCAAAATTCTTCCACTCCCCGGTATCCCCCACATCCTTAAAATCGCTGGAGGCGGCTTGTCCCAGGTTAACGGTCAAATTCTGGCTGGCGCTGTCTACCGAGCAGGTATTGGCGATGATATTGCCTCTCATCTGGATCGCGATCTCATCGGCATTCGCCTGCGTGAGAAGGCCTGCCAGTAGTAACAAGGTGATTTTTTTCATTTATATCCCAACGTAATCGTGGCAATGCTGTTTGCTGTCCCGGGGGTGACGCTGGCTGCCGTTTGTTGATATGCGACCTCAAACGGGATCGCCAGCGGAACGTTCGCTTGTGCAACTGCCGCCGTATTCTTGTAAGTATCAAAGTTGGCAATTTCCCCGTCGAACATCATGCGCACTCCCACGCCGGTTGCTACGCCACTCTCCTGAGTCAGTTTTACGACGCCAGGGAAATCTGTTTCATAGCCGTTTGCACTGGTGATCATCACTTGAGGCTGTACGGTGTTATTGCAGTTAACGGTAATGTCGAACGTCTGAGGCGACGTCAGAGTTCCTGTCCCGGTGAAGTCGCTGACAGGGAAATTGCCCAGCGTCACGGTGAGGCTTTTCGGCGAAACGGAGCAGGTGACTTCGTTAAACGTGATATTTCCTGAATAGGAAAGGGTGTTCGGACTGCCTAAACCTTCGTGATTGTAAACGCCAAGCCCAAACTCCGTCTGAGCCTGAGAAAGTGAGCCAGAGGACACCGTGGAGCTGGTTTTCACCAGCTCCAGAGTTACGTCAAAATTGAACGAGAGCTGTCCATCTGAAGAGAGATATCCCACCGGCGTATTCCGGGAATCACAGTGGACGCCGCCGGCCCCCTGGATGCGTTGCCCCTGATCGTTCATCAGGGCGATACCAATCCCGGCGACACCAGAGTCGTACACGCCCGGCAGGCCCGGTATTTCTGAACCGGAACCATAATAGCAAGCCACTATTTCCATCCCCGGGCTGTAGGTACTGGAGCAATTCCCGGCAACGTGCACCGTCTGCTCTGAACCCGGAATGGTCGCGCCAACGGCCAGCGAGGTGGGTACCGATATGGAGGCCACATCAATCATCTTTGGCATATCCGGAGACGTGCATGACGCTTTCGCGTGCGGCATAAAAAATGCGGATATTCCCAGCACTAACAATAAAAAACTCTGTTTAACGATTTGCATCATCTTTCGTCTCAACCAGTGCATTACTGACATGTTGCGGCAGCGGTAATAATGCCGGATTTATCTCTCTCTTCAGCCAGCGTGTACTGCGCGATGCATTGTTCGCTGGCATTGTCACCCCACGCAACGGAGAGTTTTCCGCGTGCGGGGAGGCCGGAGAGGTACGTTTGGCCATCTGAGCCAACGATAAATTCGTTGTCCTTATCCTCAGTGGTCACCGTCGCGCCGAAGGGCAGCGGTTTACCGTTGTGCGTGAGCGTCATCAGCACGCGATTGCCCACGCGGGTAGTAAAGCTGGCGCGAACTACGGCGCCGCGTGTAGGGGTCACTACCTGCGCCGCGTGCGTCACGTCGGCATCATCCGGCAGCGTTTCGGTATCCAGCGCAATGGTGTTATGGCGATACGCGGTGACGAATGGTACGACGGTGTAGCCGCGGAAATCGGTCTCAACGCCCGTCTGGTTGGTGATATGCGTCCCGTGCGTTCCCGGCGCCTTCACCAGCGCGATGGTCTCACCGAGCGGCTGGCTCAGGGTGATGCCGTTGGCATGGGCAACCACGCCGCCCTGCAAACCGACGTTCACGGTCTGCTGGTATTTATCCTGACTGACGCCTGCGCTCACTTCGCCATAGGTCGCTTTGTAATCGGCGTTCATGCTGGTGGAGTTACTGCTGCCGGTACTGCTCACCCCTTCCTGAATATTCCAGTTCAGGTTGTCTTCCTTCAGCGCCGTGCCGTTCAGGCCGATATTCTGCGTGGTACCGTCTTTGGTATTGTTCAGGTTGTAGGTGGCCCAGGTGTTATGCATCCAGTGGTCCAGCGGCACGGAAACGCTCAGTGAGAACTGGTTGTCGTTCGTCACTTCGTCGCCGTTTTCATCGCTGTCCTGGGTGTTCTTGTTCATGCTGTAGCTCAGGCTGTAGCTCACCCCGTGCCAGCTGTTGTTGTAGCTGACGCTCATGGAGGTCATGTCCTGGTTCTGGCTCCAGTAAGTCTCTTTCACCATGCTCAGGGTGACGGACCCCCAGCCTTCGGGCAGCGTCTGGTCGATGGTGGCCTCGGTTCGGGCGCGGCGCTGCTGGGGGGCAGACCAGTCGTCAGAGCGGGTATATGACTCCATGGTGTCTTCAAGGGTGTAAAACCCTTTGCTGTTGTAGCGATAGCCCGCGAGCGAGAAGTTGGTGCCTGAACCGGCAAAATCTTTGCTGTAGCGCACGCGCCAGGACTGGCCTTTGCTCGACTGCTGCTTCTTTAGCAGGGCTTTCGCACGGGTGACGTCGATGGAGAACGCGCCTAAATCGCCCATGTTTTTCCCGGCGCCGAGCGCCTGGGACTGATAGTGGCTGCTCTGCTGTATGCCGCCGTAAGCGGTAAAACCAAAGGGCAGGCCGTAAATCGCGCTGCCCTGGGCAAACGGAGTTTTCTCGACGTCTTTGTCGTAGGAACGGTACCGCCCGGCGGTCACGCTGTAGCGCAGGTTTTTTTCGCGCTGCAGTACCGGTACGGAAGCATATGGCACCACGAAATGGCTTTCGCTGCCGTCGGTCTCTTTCACGGTGACCTGCAAATCGCCGCTGCTGCCGGTGGGGTAAAGGTCGTTAATTTCAAACGCGCCGGGGGCGACCGTGTTCTGATAAATGACGTAGCCGTTCTGGCGAACCATCACCAGCGCATTGCTGTGTGCGGTGCCGCGAATAATGGGCGCATAGCCTTTTTCGCTGTCCGGCAGCATGTCGCTGTCGGATTTAAGCTCCACGCCGGTGTAGGGTACGCTGTCAAAAACATCAGAAGGCGAAGAGCTTTGTCCAACGGTGAGATCGCTTTTCATCGCCACGATATCGCGCTGGGCATAGGTATAAACGGAAGAGAATGTTTGCTGCTCTTCCTTGCCCTGGGTGCTGCGATTCCACGTGGAGTAGTTGCGTACGCGCCAGGCGCCAACGTTAAACCCGGGACGCAGGTTAACGTACTGGCTGCTGTTATTCTGCTCGCCCGACTGTCGCGCATGGCTCTGGCTGGCGGTCGCGCTGTAGTTGAGAATACCTGCGGTGATCCCCTCGTCGAATTCTTTCGGGTCGATATAGCCGCGTGGAACCTGGCCCAGTGCCAGTTGAGGGATACTGAGCAGCAGCTGCTGATTGCGAACGTGAAACGACGTGGAGGCTGCCGGGATGGCGGTTAAATCGGCACACTGGCCTTTTGCCATCAGCGCCGGATATTTTTGGGTTTTGATCCCAAGGCTTTTTAAATCATTCAGGCTAAAGCAGGGCTGAAGTGAACTGCTGCCGTGTGAACCTTTATGCAATGTGAACGTGACGTCGCGGGTATCAATTTTATTATTATTAATAAAAATAGCGACCTGATATTTCCCCGGTGCCTGCCCTGGCCCTTTTTCGTAAACCGACAGATCGGTCTTACCCTGTTGCGGATTATCAATATCCAGTAGCGCGGGGTTAAAATAATCATCAGCCATAACCTGCTGCGCAAAGATCGCCAGTGCCAGGCCACAGAGAATGACCAGCAGGGATGAAATTCGGCAGGTAAACGGCTTTTTATGGCTGTACATGATTATTTTATTACCGGGGGATAGTATTAACGAACGGCTTTCGACCAGGTATGGCTGATGCTGCCGTAATCAGTAATAATGGAATACGTGACGGTTGAGCCTCCGATATTGCCAGGCAAGGCAAAATGCGTTTCCGTTTTCGGGACCGCCCAGGTGGCTTTTGTTACTTTATGACCGTTCAGCGTGACGGTCTGGAAGTTCATAAAGAAAGGCGTGGGGTTATTCACCACCAGTTCATTACCTTCACGGCGCCATTCAAGCTTATCGGCCACCTCTTCTGGTCTGCCTTTTACTGCTGACGGGCGATAAAGCAATTTAATACGCGTATTAATGGCAATTTGTAGCGTATTCACACCTTCGACGTGCTTTGATGAAGGGATCGCTTTAATATTCAACCAGTACAGTGTTTCCCTGTCTTCCGGTAAATTTCCGCCCGTACGTACAACGCGCAGAACGTTATCTTCTTTCGCATCCAGACGGAAAAGAGGAGGGGTGATCAGGAACGGCGCTTTGGCCAGGTTTTTACCGCCAGAGTCGACCCAGGACTGTACCAGATAATCCGTTGCATCTGGGTTTGAAAGACCAAGAGACGATTCCTTTTTCTCTCCCTGGTAGACCAGACGTGTGCCATTAATAATGACACCTGCATGTGCAGTAGAGGCCGCCAGTAAAAGCGTGCTCAGTAAATAACCGTGGCGCATAAATATTTCTCAATAAGATAAGAGATATTAACGCGTATAACCGCGTTAATATCTCAGGATTGATAATATCAGTTATAGATAACGGTGAAGGTCGAAACGGAGTTAGCCGGACCTGCGGTAATCGCGGCCCCGGTTTGAATATAACGCGCGCCGAATATCAGGTCGTTAACTGATGTACCGGAGGCTAACGGATATTGCTGAGAAGGGGTGTACAGACTCACCGGCTGCTCAGAAGCGTCAACCAGCTGAATAGCGACACCCGTTGCCGCATCCACATCCGGCGTTAATGCCAGCGTTGCGTTGTTATTCGCATCCGGCGTTCCGCCGAAGTTAATCGCTGCAGAGGTAACGGTTTCCGGACAGTCTTTTAACTGAATATCGAACTTCGTTAACGTGCTGGTAGAGCCTGCACCGGTAAATACCGTTTTAGAGACTTTGCCTAACTGAACGTTTAACGGGTTACTTAATCCATTAACCACCTGACACGCTGAATCAATAATTTCTCCGGTGAAATTGATCTGCCCTTCACCGTTTGTTGCCGCAAATGCGGATGCAGAACATCCCACCGCTGCGGCGATGAATAAACCTAAAGCAACCTTGTTCATAGTGAATCCTGATATGTGACTGGTGCGAACGTTGCCTGGACGTTTTCACCGTTGACCCTGGAAGACTTTCCGCTGGTTATTTAATCAAAAAATACATGTCTAAGAATCTTCTGCAGAAATCACAAATAATTGAAAAATTTCTTGTATATATTTTTTTTCATTAAAACAGAGCATTGGGTTAGGGGATAAAACACTAACGGCCGGGCAATCATCAGGGCTATATTGTTAACAAGATGATGCTGTCAGGAGAGAAGTCGTGGATTACCGCAAAATTATCAAAGAGGTAGGGCGTGGGAAAAATCATGCCCGCGATCTGGACCATGAAACCGCGCGTGCACTTTACACCCGCATGCTTGAGGGCGACGTCCCCGACCTGGAAATGGGGGGCATTCTGATCGCGCTGCGTATCAAAGGAGAGGGTGAGGCGGAGATGCGCGGGTTCTATGAAGCCATGCAGGCGCAAACGCTGCGCTTAACGCCGCCTGTGGCAAAGCCCATGCCGATCGTAATCCCGAGCTACAACGGCGCGCGCAAGCAGGCAAATTTAACCCCGCTTCTTGCTATTTTATTACACAAGCTGGGGTTCCCGGTGGTGGTGCACGGGGTTAGTGAAGACCCCACTCGCGTACTGACGGAAACCATTTTCGGGATGCTGGGCATCGAGCCAACGCGTCATGCCGGTCAGGCGCAGGCGAAGCTGGATGGCCATCAGCCCGTTTATATCCCGGTTGGCACACTTTGCCCGCCGCTTGAAAAGCAGCTCGATATGCGCTGGCGCATGGGCGTGCGCAACAGCGCGCACACGCTGGCGAAGCTGGCCACACCGTTTGGCGAAGATGCCGCCCTTCGTCTTTCCAGCGTCTCGCACCCGGAATACGTGGCGCGTGTGGGTCAGTTCTTTGCGGCTATTGGTGGAAGGGCGTTACTGATGCACGGCACGGAAGGTGAGGTTTATGCGAACCCACAGCGTTGCCCGCAGGTGATGCTGATCGATTCTGCTGGTACGCGCGTCATTCTGGAACGCGGGGAGGAAAATAGCGGTGTGATATTGCCTGAGGCAAAAGATCCCCATACTACATCCCACTGGATTGAGCAGTGCCTTGCTGGAAATGTTCCTGTTCCGCATTCGATCAAGCTGCAGATGGCCTGCTGTTTGCTGGCAGCCGGTGAAGTGGACACGGTAGAAGCCGGGCTGGCACGCGTGGCGCAGTCTTTTTAACTAAAAAAAAGCCCGTCCAGTGGCGGACGGGCAAGCAAGGGTAACAAACAACAGGGTCAATGAGGGTTGGAGCAGCTCACCAGAGGGTTTGGCGAGGGGACAGCATTCGTTCAGGCGATTATTTGTAGATAACCGCGGTGCCGCTCAGCTTGTTATTGCCGTTAGCGGAGGTAATGGTGTATCCGCTTGCACCGGCAGCAGCGGCTTTCTCAGCCAGTTTGGCTTCCAGACCGTCCAGCGTGGTCGCGCCATCAGCACTCACCACACCGACTTTGTTCATGTTCTGTGCCTGAGTTGAAGAGACTGGCTCTACGGCGAAAGCGCCGAAGGACAGAGCGGACAGGGCAACAGCAGCTACAGCATATTTGATGGTTTTCATAATTAATCTCTCGCAGGTGTTTCTGTTAAGGGGACGATGTTCCGTCGATGTGATGAGTATCACGTTTTTTTGCGAGGGATAAAATCGAAGAGAATTGACGTGGTTGCTCAAAAAAACTGAATGACAAATAACTTATTGAATATTAATAAATTCAAACTGGCGATTTACACTTCTTTTTAATGCGCTTTACAGAAGCGAAATGAAGGGCACATTTTGCCACGCGGTTCGTTAAAAATCGTGAGCGTAAAGGTATGGGCCTGCGGGGTTAACTTAGGTAAAGGAAAGTCAACGTAACTGGCTGTCTTTCGAACCTCTGCGATTATATCCCGCATGTGGTGAGTTTTTTGAATCTTTATGCTGCTGGCAGGAGATGCAAAGCCTTACGCCGGGGATGGCTTTCCGGCGCGCCTCCGGAATGGGTTCTCCGCATTCTTCGCATTCCGTTAAGCTTTCGCCGCGCGGAATTTCACCGCGAGCCCGCGCAACCGCATCTTCAATAGTACTGTTGATCTGTTCGTTAACAGCGTCGTCATTTGCCCAGCCGGAAGCCATTATTCCCTCCTGATATCGGTTTCAGCCCTGCTTTTAATATGGGGTTAAAAAACGAACAGTCAAGGCGAGGGGGGAAGAGAACTGCATCCGGTGGTCAGATGCAGTCTGGGGAAAAAAGCAGATTATTTATAAATGGTCGCTGTGCCGTACATATGGTTATCTCCGCCAGCGGAGTTCACCACGAAGCCTTTTGCACCTTCCTGGCGTGCTTTTTCAGCCAGTTTATCTTGCAGATCGTCAAGGTTGCTGGCACGACTAACTGAAACGGTGCCTGCAGGACGGAGCTGGCTGGTGTCGGTACTCTGGGTCAGTGACTGAACGGCCATGGCAGAGAATGAAGCGGTTGCCAGGACGCCAGCGATAATAGCAAGGGTCAGATACTTTTTCATAATCACATCCTCATGAGTAAACAGCAGGTGATTCCCTTTAAGTTTAGAAGCCTGATGAGTGTGACTTAGCGCAAATATTTGATGATGATCTGCTTATTTTTTGAACGATATAAATTGACAATTCGCTGACAGATCATAGACATAAAGGTGTTTGATTTACGGCGGTTTTTTGCGCGACGCAGAGAAAGATTTACCGTTGGGCCAGCAAAGGGTATCTTACGCCGCTGTTTAAAGGAGAATGCCATGACTGCCCAAAAGCCGGGATTGCACCCGCGAAATCGCCACCGCAGCCGCTACGACATGAATGCGTTATGCCTGAGCTGCCCGCCGCTGCGGGACTACCTGGTTCAGACCCCAGCGGGAGAGCCCTCGGTCAACTTTGCTGACCCGCAGGCGGTTAAAATGTTGAACAAAGCTCTACTGGCGCATTTTTACGGTGTGGCTCACTGGGATATTCCGGAAGGCTTTCTCTGTCCACCTGTGCCGGGCCGCGCGGATTACGTGCATCACCTTGCCGACCTTCTTGCCGAAGGTAATGAGGGCGTTGTTCCGCAGCAGGCCACCATTCTGGATATTGGCACCGGGGCGAATCTAATTTACCCGCTGATCGGCGCGCATGAATACCACTGGCGCTTTACCGGAAGCGAAATCGGTGCCGAGGCCTTTGCCAGCGCCCAGGCGATTATCAGCGCGAATCCTGGGTTGAGCCGCGCCATTCGCCTGCGTCGTCAGAAAGAGGCGGCGTCGATCTTCAACGGCATTATTCACAAAAACGAAAGCTATGACGCCACGATGTGCAATCCGCCGTTCCATGATTCGGCGGCATCGGCCCGCGCGGGCAGCGAGCGCAAGCGCCGCAATCTGGGTCAGGCTGAAGACGCCGCGCTGAACTTCGGTGGTCAGCAGCAGGAGCTCTGGTGTGAAGGGGGCGAAGTGGCGTTTATCCTGCGCATGATTGCGGAAAGCAAACAGTTTGGCCGTCAGGTGAAGTGGTTCACAACGCTGGTTTCCCGCGGAGATAACCTGCCGCCACTCTACCGCGCGCTCACCGAAGCGGGTGCCGCAAAAGTGGTGAAAAAAGAGATGGCGCAGGGCCAGAAGCAAAGCCGCTTTATCGCCTGGACGTTTATGGACAATAACAAACGTCGCAAATAGCACTCCGTCGCAGGCCGGGTAAGGCGAAGCCGCCACCCGGCAACGAGGCTACAGCGTCGGCTCCTGCGGTGGGAGCGGAGCTGCGGGCGGCGGCAGTACCTGATAGGTCTGGACCGGCATCCGCACGTTCGCCAGATCGAAGTGTTTTTTCACCATGCTGTCGAGCGCAAAGCGCACCGTCCACTGCTTCAGCGGCTGGGTGGTGAACGACACGCGCAGGGTAAACGCCGTGTTCGTCAGCCCGACGATGCCGGCGAATGACGGCTCGCCAATCACCAGCCCGCGAATATCCTCCATCTGCATCAGCTCTTCTACCGCATCGCGCAGCGCCTGCTTCGCTTTATCGGCATCCTCGTGACGATCCACATCGTAGTTCGCTACAACTGAACCAATGCCGCGTACAAAGTTGGCGAAGGTGGTGATCGAAGACCAGGGAATGATGTGGTACGCCCCGGTGTCCTGGCGCACGCCCACCGAGCGGATGGACATCCTCTCCACGGTGCCGGTTAACGGTCCGATGGTCACCAGATCGCCCGTGTTCATCCCGTTTTCAAACTGAATGAAAATGCCGGTAATAATATCCTTCACCAGCGTTTGCGACCCGAAGGAGATCGCCAGCCCCAGCGCACCGGCCCCCGCCAGCAGCGGGGCGATATTTACGCCGATTTCCGACAGCACAATCATGATGGTGATGGTGCTGATAATCACCGCCAGCGCGTTGCGGAACAGGGTTAACAGCGTTCTTGCCCGCGCGCTGGGCAGCGGCCTGCCGTGAATATCCGATACCAGGCGGTTCTCGATAAGGCTCGCCAGCAGCGTCCAGCCGACGGCGGAGAAGAACAAAATCAGCGCGATGCGAATCAGGATGTCGACCGTTTTTTCACCCGCACCGTTGTGCAGCCAGTTCCAGAAATCAAACAGGCTCCACGCATTCAGGAGCAGCATAATCGCCACGCAGACGGTGAGAATGCGCGCCACTTTGAGCGATACCGACATCCAGCCGTTCACCCGTTTTTGCAGCTCCGGGTAATTACGCTGTACCTGCGGCGACAGGGTGATGGTTTTCGAGATCCAGCGCGACAGCAGCCCCGACACAAACGCCGCGATACCGATAATGGCCAGGCTTTTGAACGTCGCCCCCATCATGAATTTCAGGCTATTGCCCGGGTCGAACAGCGAGAAGAAGCACAGTACGATGAAGTAGGCGCTTGCAAGCCAGTGCCATACCAGGGCGAAAGCGCGGATAAACAGGCTAAAGAACGAGAGGGAGCGATCGGCCAGATTCAGCAGGCTTTGGGTAATGGTTTTTTTATTGTGGAAGATCAGATACAGAGACCAGACGGTAATGCAGATCATGATAATGACGTTTGCCAGCGCCCCGAACTGGACGTTCACCTGGTTGGAGATGATCGGCACGGCAACCAGCAGACCGTAGCCAATCAGCCCGCTGAGCACGCTCAGACGCAGCGCCCAGTACTTCGCACTCTCATCCCGGATGGCGAAAGGACGCAGCGCCGGTACGTGCGGGCAAAAGAGTAACCGCAGCAGCGCCTTGAAGAACTCAATAAGGGCAAAGGCGTTCAGGAAAAGCGACTGCTGGAAGGCGATGGTTTTGTTGTCCGCGTTCAGCCTGTCGGCCAACATCTGGCCTAAAAACAGCGTCAACGCAAGCAGCAGCAAATCGATGATAAACGCTGAGGCTATCATCAACGGCAGGTGCAGCCAGCTGCTTTTCTGCTGATTCTTTCTGCGTCCCCATTGCCCCATTTTGCGATAGAGCGGCCACGCGCACAGGCGTACCAGCCAGTAAAAAAGAAATACTGCACCGGCCAGCATCAGAAACTGCGTGGCGGCGGCGGTAAACGTTTGTGGGTTAAACGGCTTATGCGGTGAGCCAATCAGGTTGCGGTAGAGCTGAGCAAAGCGCGAGGAGAGCGCTTCCCCATAGTGCCGGCTCACGTCGGTGACATTTTCCAGCACCGTTTTTTGTTCCTCCACCTGGGGAGGGGTGATGACAGGCACCGGCTCCTGCGGCGGCGTGGCGGCCACTTTCCGCAGCTGACCAATAAGTTCCTGCCGGGAGGTGTCGTTCTCAAGGACGTCGGCGAGGGCGCTGTAGGCGGCTTTTTTCTGTTCGACATCGGGTTCCGGTGGCGGCGTATTTTGCTGGCTGGCGGTTGTTCCGGTGGTCACGCCGGGGATCGCGACGGCGAACGATGGCGCACTAAACAGGCTAATCAACAGCAACAGGATCCACGGCACGGCGTCCTCCGGTGAAAATGTCGAACAAAATGATAAGTATAGAAGTCGGGACGCGGAGGGGGATTTTTGGGAACAATCTGGCGTAAAAAAGCCGGGCAAGCCCGGCTTTAGCGTAAAGCGATGGATCAGGAGACGTGCTGCAGGAACTCCTGCAGACGCGGGCTCGGCGGGTTCGCAATTAATTCCTGCGGGTTACCGTCTTCCGCGATACGGCCTTTATCAATAAAGATCAGGCGGGACGCCACTTTTTCAGCGAAGCCGATTTCGTGGGTCACGATCACCATCGTCATCCCTTCTTCTGCCAGATCCTGCATGACCTTCAGCACCTCGTGGCGCAGCTCGGGGTCGAGTGCGGACGTAGGCTCATCAAACAGCATCATTTTCGGTTTGACCGCCAGCGCGCGGGCAATCGCCACGCGCTGCTGTTGACCACCGGACAGCTCAGAAGGGTAGTGGTGCGCGCGTTCAGCCAGGCCGACTTTCGCCAGCAGATCTTTGGCCAGCGCTTCTGCCGCCGCTTTGTTGGCGCCGCGCACGCGCAGGGGGCCAAACATCACGTTCTCCAGCGCCGTCAGGTGCGGGAACAGGTAGAACTGCTGGAACACCATGCCCGCTTCCTGACGAATCAGACGGTCATCCACTTTCGGGTCGTTCACCTTCAGACCGTCGACGATAAGGTCGCCGCTGGTGATCTCTTCCAGCTTGTTGATGCAGCGCAGCAGGGTGGATTTACCGGAGCCGGATGGCCCAATAATCACCACCACTTCACCCTGTTTAATGTTCAGATCAATATTGTGCAGCACCTGGGTTGGGCCAAAGTGCTTGGAAACGTTTTTAAATTCAATCACAGGATTTTCATCCTTCTTTCAAGACGACGCAGAACGAAGCTCAGAACCAGAGTAATGATCAGGTAGACAACGGCTACCGCACTCCAGATTTCCAGCGCGCGGAAGTTGCCAGCAATGATCTCCTGACCCTGACGGGTCAGCTCGGCCACGCCGATAACAATGAACAGCGACGTATCTTTAATGCTGATGATCCACTGGTTACCGAGCGGTGGCAGCATGCGACGCAGTGCCAGCGGCAGAATAACGTGGCGAATCGTTTCGCGACGAGAAAGACCTAGCGCCAGACCGGCTTCACTGAAACCTTTATGAATCGACAGCACCGCACCGCGGGTGATTTCCGCAATGTAAGCGCCTGAGTTGATCATAATGGTGACGACGGCTGCGCTGAACGGATCGATGCGCAGGTCGGTGAACGCCATTGGCAGGGCGAAGTAGATGAACATGACCTGTACGACAATTGGGGTGCCGCGGATCACTTCGATGAAAACCAGTGCGATGTGGTTTGCAATCCAGCCGCCGTAGGTGCGAGCGAAACCGGCGACAAGACCGATAATCAACCCACCAACCAGACCCAGGACCGAAATCCACAGGGTCATTTTAGCGCCTTCAAGCAAGATAGGAATGGCAGGCCAGATGGCGCTCCAGTCAAACTGCATGATAATTTCCTGTTACTGTTACCGTGTTTCAAAAATAGCAGGGGCGAAAGGTCGCCCCCGAGTGAACGTCATTGTTACGTCTTATTATTTAGGCTCGGTACCGAACCATTTTTTGTAGATTTCGTTATAGGTGCCGTTCTCTTTCAGCGTTTTCAGCGCGCCGTTAACTTTCGTGCGCAGGTCGTCGCTGCCTTTCGGGAACGCGATACCGTACTGCTGGGCTTCCAGAGACTCGCCAACCGCTTTGAACTTACCGTTACCGGCTGTTTTGATGAAATACAGGATGTTCGGCGTGTCGTGCAGAACCGCGTCAGCACGGTTGGTGCCGAGTTCCATGTACGCGTTGTCGATGTTCGGGAACTGACGCAGGTCTTTGGTTTTGATATTTGCTTTCGCGTAATCAACCGAACCGGTGCCGCTCTTCACTGCCACCACTTTGCCGTCGAGATCTTTCACGCTTTTTACGTCGTTATTATCGGCTTTGACCATCACCAGCAGGCCGCTTTTGTAGTAGCCGTCAGAGAAGTCGATCGCTTTTTTACGTTCATCGGTAATGGTGATGCCCGCCAGTGCCAGATCAACGTTCTTGGTTTGCAGTGCCGGGATGATGCCGCTGAAGTCCATCGGCTTCAGGGTGTAATCCAGTTTGAGTTCTTTTGCGACTGCGGCCCACAGATCCACATCAAAACCAACGTATTTATCACCCTGTTTGAATTCAAACGGAACGAACGCCGTGTCGGTCGCCACAACCAGTTTGTCGGCAGCCTGAGAGGACACCGCAAAAGCCAGGGTAAGTGCAGCCAGTGAAACTTTTAATACAGACTTCATAGCATTTCCTTTTATATCCACGGGGCGATCCCCTGCGAGAACAGGTGGCACAATGAAAAAATCGTGCCAACTTTACAAGCTATTGTTTTGCAAAGGGGATGATGTCATACATTGCACATTAAATGGGGCAATGAGGTTTTATTGCACCAAAGTGGAGCACTGTTTTGGTGCGCTTCGTTTGGCTCAATTGACGGGGAGATATTTAGCGTAAATTATGACGAAAAAACAATCTTCCGTTAACGGTTGTGTGAGGTGATTATTACATTTCGTTCACTTTTGCAGGTGTGCAGACAAAAACTGTGCACCATAGATGTGCAAAACCCTCACCGGAGGGCGAGGGTTTGATAGAAAATTCGTATGAATTATTCGATGTTAGATTCGATAAACCACAGGAATTGATCCAGGTCGCGGGACGCGGCGGTGAAAATGTCAGCGGTATCTTCGTCTTTGGCTTCGCCAATCGCTTTGCGCACATCGTTTGCCACAATCGCGTAGCGGTCCGCCAGCTCTTTCAGGTGATCCTGAACGGTATGGATATCCAGCGGATAACTCTTCAGTGGCGTTTTGCTGTTGATCACCTGCGTGGTACCCAGCGCCACGCCGCCTAGCTGAACGGCACGTTCAGCCATCGTATCGAGGTGGGTCACCAGTGCTGTGCGGAAGCCATCCAGCATTTCATGAACGGCAATAAAGTTTGCACCGCGCATATTCCAGTGGGCCTGTTTGGTGATCAGCGAAAGATCGATGAACTGGATCACCTGGCGATTCAGCAACTCAATGGTTGCTTTTTTGTCGCTGTCCGATACATCGTTACGGGTATAAAGCAGATTAGACGCTTTCGTTTTCACCAGTTTAGCGGTACTCATAATCTCATATCCTCTTGATGTTTATGTCCCAGGTAATTACGGAACTAAGTATAGCACCGGATTTTTTCCCTGCGGTTTGGCTATGCCTATCGGTTTAATAGCGAGAAGGAGGTTGAGAATTTAACTCATTGAAATTAATCTGAAATTTTAAAATTGATACAGATCAATCTTAATTACTGGCTGGGAATGTAAACCCAGAGGGATATTTTGAAAATAGGGTGAAGTGTGTAAAAAATTATAACGACAGTCTTTCTGGCCTTTATTCTGCATGGCGTGGAAGCCATGCAGAATATATGGGCTTAGCGGATATCCACTTTCTCCACTTTAGGTTCAGGGCGCATGGTGAGCGTCGAGCCCATTGATGCCGCGATAATCGAGCAGAGCGCCAGCGTCTGGGTCAATGTCAGGGTTTCGCCGAGAAACACCATCCCGGAAATGGCGGCTAGCGCAGGCTCCATACTCATCAGGGTGCCAAATATGCGCGTCGGCAGACGCGTCAGGGCAATCATCTCCAGAGAATAGGGAAGTGCGGTAGAGAGGATCGCGACCGCCAGCCCGATGGGCATGACGGACCATTGCCAGATAGATTCGGTCGCCTGCGCCATGCCGATGGGCACAAAGACGATAGCAGCGATCAGTGACCCCAACGCGACGGTCGCCGGACCGTGCTCTTCTCCTGCACGCTGGCCCGTAAGTATATAGACGGCCCAGCAGGCGCCTGCACCCAGCGCCAGCGCTGCGCCCGTCAGATCAATCTCAGAAACACTCTTGCCCAGCGGCAGCAGGAACCACAACCCCAGTACGGCTAACACGACCCAGATAAAATCGACCGGACGTCGCGAGGAGAAAAGCGCCACCGCCAGCGGGCCGGTAAACTCCAGCGCGACGGCGATCCCCAGCGGTATCGTCTGAATAGAGAGGTAGAACAGGTAGTTCATTGCCCCCAGGGAGAGTCCATAAAACAGCAGCGGTAAACGCTGCTCCTTTTTGAATCGCAGACGCCAGGGTTTGAAAATAACCACCAGTATCGCCGTGCCCAGCACGATACGCAGGGCAGTTACCCCAGGCGCACCAACCAGCGGAAAAAGCGATTTTGCAAGCGAAGCACCGCTTTGAATGGACAACATGGCAATGAGTATGACTGCGACCGGCAACCAGACCGACGACGTGCGGGATAACCCAGGCATCCTTTCTCCTGTCAGCTTATGTCAAATGAGGTAAAAGTTGCAGTGTAAAGGAAATATGCGGCTACGGTTGAGGCGCTGTTGAAAAAAAACCACGTCAAATCCGTAAAATGGTTAAGCGCTGGTGGATTTATCGCCTGTCAGATTAGGAATAATCTGGATGAATGTAACTGCGCAGACGCGCACTATGCGCATTTAGTAGTGAAAATTGCATGTGATTTGAAAGAGATAGCTGACGCTGGAAACGTTCTGTTACAGGAAAGGTTTCATTAGACATCACGAATCACAAAGAGTTTCGCAAATTTTTTTGATATATTTAAAACTTACGGACTTACTTGGATCACATTTGAGGTGGTTATGAAAAAAATTGCATGTCTTTCAGCACTGGCCGCTGTACTGGCTGTTTCCGCAGGTACCGCTGTAGCTGCTACTTCTACTGTTACTGGTGGTTACGCTCAGAGCGACTATCAGGGCGTGATGAACAAAGCTAACGGTTTCAACCTGAAGTATCGTTACGAGCAGGATAACAACCCACTGGGCGTGATCGGTTCTTTCACCTACACCGAGAAAGATCGTTCTGAAAACGGCGCATACAACAAAGGCCAGTACTACGGTATCACCGCGGGCCCGGCTTACCGTCTGAATGACTGGGCGAGCATCTACGGTGTTGTAGGTGTTGGCTACGGTAAATTCCAGCAGACCGAAAACCAGGGTCTGAACCGCACTGCAAGCAACAGCGACTATGGCTTCTCCTATGGCGCAGGCCTGCAGTTCAACCCAATCCAGGACGTTGCTCTGGACTTCTCCTATGAGCAGAGCCGTATCCGCAACGTTGACGTTGGCACCTGGATCGCTGGCGTAGGTTACCGCTTCTAATCACTTCGGTGATTAAATAAAAAATCCGCCCAATGTGGCGGATTTTTTTTGTCGAAGAGAAAAGCAAAACGGCAACCTTAGGTTGCCGTTTTTAGTGTTTGTTCCCTCTCCCCGTGGGAGAGGGCCAGGGTGAGGGCATCGGTCCGCACGAGACGGCAATTACTTATTCTTAATATCAAAAATATCCGTACCCAGATGGTTGTAGTCAACTTTCTGTAACTTGAAGTTGGTAACGTACACTGGGGAAGCTTTCTTGTTAGAGACAAACGGGTAAGCATTTTTTATCTGCTCAGCTTTAATCCCGGTCCACTGCGAGAAGAACTGCAGGAAATCATTTGCCGAACGACGCGCTTTAATGACGCGATGCGTTTTATCATCACTCGACAGCACCATAAACGGCACCTGGAAGTTCTGCTGGAACTTGTCATCGTGCGCCAGGTACTGCACCTCTTTACCACGCTCTTTAAACGCCAGCCCGTGATCCGAGAAATAGACCATGGAGAAGCTGTCGCCCGTATTGCGTAGCTGATCGTACAGCTTGCTCAGCAGGTCGTCGGTTTGCGTCATGGTGTAGAGATAGCAGGACGTCTCTTTGGACTGCACAAACTCCGCGTACTTCCCACCGGTCCGATCGCAGGCCTGCGGGTGCGACCCCATCAGGTGCAGGACGATCAGCTGAGGCTGGGTACGCGGGGTGGCGAAGACCTGTGCCGTCATTTTCAACAGCGCTTCGTCTTTGGTGTTTTTGTCGGCTTCGAAGTCGCCATTTTTCAGGAACTGCACTTCGTCAGCGCGTTTGGCGATACTGGCGATGGCCGTATCGTATTCGCCAATTTGCCCCTGATTAGAGAACCACCACGTTTGAAAACCCGCACGGTTTGCCAGGGTGACGAAATTATCCTGATACTGCGGTTTGCCCTCCACCACCCGGTTAAGGGTCAGGCCGAGCGATTTCTGCGTCGAGCCGCTGGCCGCGACATAATCGGTAAACAGCGTGCCTTTGACTGAACTGGCAAACGGTGTGTTATTCCAGTGACCGCCAAACGCTCCCATCGCATCGCGACGCGCGCTTTCGCCAATCACCACCACATAGGTGTGATATTTCGGCTTAACGGCCAGCACGTTCCAGGTGTCTTTCATATTGGAAAGCTCAGCCATGCGCGCCTGTTCGTCGAGAACCTCTTTATTGTTTACAACGACGTCTTTCACGAAGCGGAAAACCGGATAACCGATATTGCTGAGCCTTAGCTTACCGTCCCAGGGAATATTCTGGATGGGAGCGACAAAGGCCACGGCAATGCTGAACACCAGACAGAGTATTTCGATCTTACCCCAGGATTTTTTCTCGCCCGACTGACGGCGGATGGCGATAACGCCCAGCGCGAAGATAAAGATCCCGACCACGTAGCTGTACCACGGGAAGATCGTCAGGATCTCCGTTGACTCTTCCATATTGGTCGAGTGCAGCGCCAGCAGGGTATTAAAGTTTGGCGCGCCGTAAGCCTGACCAAACGGGAAATAGAGTGCAGCAACCAGCGAACAGATGCCGATTAACGCTTTTTGCACGCGCGGTGCGGATCGCCACAGCACATGCAGAACGCAGGTGAACGCCACCGCGTAGAGCAGACTAAAGGGATAACCCAGCGCAAAGTTAATCAGTAATGACTGCAAAAAGTAAAAACCCGTCCACGGGCTTAAGGCCCGGCTGCGGGTCACAACGGTATCTATCAGGGTTACATTCATAGGTCACTATCATGGATGAAAACGCCATGTGCTCACCCTGGCGTCAAGGGTCATAACCTGCCTGACAGTGCGTGGAGAGGGAATGAGGGTCCGCTTCAGCGAGCCGCAAATTGTGCAGGGCTGCAAGAAGATAGTGCGAGCGCTAAATAATATCAACAGTTGCTAAGCAGATGTTTTGCGAAGGGGATTGCAAATCCGTAAAAAAGATCGGGAATAAGGCGGCTGGAAGCCAGTTTAGAGCGAGATTGTGACGGGAAAATGAAGCGGCGTACCGCAACGCCGCTTAGTGGGAAGATTTGTCGTCCTGATGCGGTTTGTTGTTAAACATATCGCACAGCATGTTCAACAGCATTAAGCGCACTTTAAAAGGAGAGTGGGTAAACACGGTCATGCACCTCTTGAATTCGTTCATAAGACCTCCTGAGTTTTGATCCCTTCGATCCGTGAAGGGTGACTGCATTACATACAGATATAGCACAGGCTATATTGTATAGCTATGGCTATTTCGTTAATTTTTTGTGCTTGCGGAGCTATGGTTTACAATGTGCGCTCTCGAAACCGGGCGCTGGAAGCGTCACCCCACTGAGGAAGTACAATGAACCGTCGCGCAGGTCATCCGACAATGAGGAAAACGACGCAACTGGTGAATGTTGAAGAACATGTCGAAGGTTTTCGCCAGGTCCGTGAAGCGCACCGGCGTGAACTGATTGATGATTATGTTGAACTCATTTCCGATCTGATCCGTGAGGTTGGTGAAGCGCGCCAGGTCGATATGGCCGCCAGGCTGGGGGTTTCACAGCCAACTGTCGCTAAAATGTTAAAACGCCTGGCCTCCGTGGGCTTAATTGAAATGATCCCCTGGCGCGGTGTTTTTCTGACGCCGGAGGGGGAGAAACTCGCGCAGGAGAGCCGCGAGCGCCATCAGCTTGTCGAGAATTTTTTACTGGTGCTGGGCGTCAGCCCGGAGATCGCCCGCCGGGATGCGGAAGGAATGGAACACCACGTTAGCGAAGAGACGCTGGTGAAATTTCGTGAATTTACGCTTAAATATGGTCCCTCCGCTGAATGAAAATCCCTGGACTGCAGGCCCTGGCACGCGATCGTTTTTTCCATCTGTTATTACTCATTGGCGCAGCGTTAAGTCTCTTTGTGCCGTTTGCCCCACATGCCTGGCCCGCCGCGATTGATTGGCGCACCATCATTACCCTGAGCGGCCTGATGATGCTCACCAAAGGGGTCGAGCTGAGCGGCTATTTTGACGTTCTGGGACGTAAAATGGTGCGCCGGTTTGCCACCGAACGCAGGCTGTCCCTGTTTATGGTGTTCTCCGCCGCGGTGCTGTCGACGTTTCTGACCAACGATGTGGCGCTGTTTATCATCGTGCCCCTCACGCTCACGCTGCGTAAGCTCTGTGAAATTCCGGTCAGCCGGCTGATCATCTTTGAAGCGCTCGCCGTTAACGCCGGTTCTCTGTTGACGCCTATCGGCAACCCGCAAAATATCCTGCTCTGGGGCCGTTCCGGCCTGTCGTTTGCCGCCTTTACCTGGCAGATGGCCCCGCTGGCGCTGGTGATGATGCTGTCCCTGCTGGCGGTCTGCTGGTTTGCCTTCCCGGATAAAAAACTGCAGTACCACAGCGGCACCACGGGCCCGCAGTGGCAGCCGCGTCTGGTGTGGAGCTGTCTCGGGTTATACATTGTCTTTCTGTTCGCGCTGGAGCTGAAATATGAGCTGGCGGGTGTCCTGCTCGTTGCCGCAGGGTTTGTCGTTCTGGCGCGGCGTGTGCTGGTGAGCGTGGACTGGACGCTGCTGCTGGTCTTTATGGCGATGTTTATTGATGTGCATCTTCTCATCCAGCTTCCGGTGCTGCAAAACGTTCTGCACAGCGTCAGCACGCTGTCTCAGCCGGGATTGTGGCTAACGGCGATTGGCCTGTCGCAGTTTATCAGCAACGTGCCTTCCACCATTCTGCTGCTCAACTACGTTCCGCCGGATACGCTCCTGGCCTGGGCCGTTAACATTGGCGGGTTTGGGCTGCTGCCCGGTTCGCTGGCAAACCTGATTGCTCTGCGTATGGCCAACGACCGTCGTATCTGGTGGCGTTTCCACGTCTGGTCGATTCCGATGCTGGTTTGGGCCGCGGCGATCGGTTTCGGACTATTCCTTCTCATATAGTGCGCAATTTGTCAGTTTTTCCTGGCAAACGTATAGCAACGTCCTAGCTTTAGTGAACGGCATAGTGTGATGCCGCTCACTGACAGGACCGTTGCTGACCTATGGCTGAAGATCAAAACCCGCCTGCTGACGAGCAGGACAAAAACAATAATGCGCGTAAGCGCCCGGGCAAAAAACCGTTAATTATCCTCGGCATTGTCGTGGTGGTGATGGTCGTCGTGGCGCTGGTCTGGTGGTTTTTAACCCGTAACGAAGAGACGACCGACGACGCCTTTACCGACGGCGACGTGGTGACGATTGCCCCCAAAACGGCGGGCTACGTCACCGAGCTGCGCGTGCGTGATAACCAGCGCGTGAAAAAGGGCGATCTGCTGGTGGTCATCGATCCGCGTGATACCACCGCCCAGCGCGATCAGGCCCAGGCCCAGCTTGGGCTGGCTATCGCGCAGCTGCATCAGGCTCAGGCACAGCTGGCGCTCTCAAAAGTGCAGTATCCCGCCCAGCGTGACGAAGCCAAAGCGCAGGTGCTGAAAGCGCAGGCCGATCTGGCGAACGCGCAGGCGGAGTACCGTCGCCAGCGCGGTGTCGACCCGCGGGCAACCACCCAGCAAAGCATTGATTCCGCGAACGCTCAGCTGCGCAGCGCGCAGGCGGGGCTGGCCAGCGCCCAGGCGCAGCTGGAAGTAGCGGAACAGGTACAGCTGCAAATCCGCCAGCAGGAAACCAACGTTGAAGCGCGCGAGCGTCAGGTCGATCAGGCGAAAGCGCAGCTGGAAACGGCCAATCTGAACCTCTCTTACACCGAAGTCCGCGCTCCGTTCGACGGGTTTGTCACCAAACGCAACGTGCAGCCCGGCACGCTGGTGCAGGCGGGAACGGCGCTGTTCTCCCTGGTTTCGCCGAACGTGTGGGTGGTGGCGAACTTCAAAGAGTCCCAGCTTGAGCGCATGAAGCCCGGCGATAAGGTCACCGTGTCGGTCGACGCGTGGCCGGATATGGCGCTCGAGGGCCACGTTGACAGCATCCAGCAGGGCAGCGGCTCGCGCTTCTCCGCCTTCCCGGCAGAAAATGCCACCGGTAACTTCGTCAAAATTGTGCAGCGCGTGCCGGTCAAAATCGTGATTGATAAGGGGCTCGATCCGAACAGACCGCTGCCGCTGGGGCTGTCGGTTGCGCCGAAGGTGACGGTGGAATGACGGATCACAGCCACGACAGCTGGAAGCCCGCCAGCAATCCGTGGGCGGTGGCGATTGTCGTCACCCTGGCGGTGTTTATGGAGATCCTCGACACCACTATCGTCAACGTGGCGCTGCCCCACGTGGCGGGTTCGCTCTCGTCCAGCTATGACGAATCCACCTGGGTGTTAACCAGCTACCTGGTCGCGAACGGCATCGTGCTGCCCATCTCGGCGTTTCTGAGCCGCGTCTTCGGCCGCAAGCAGTTCTTCCTGATCTGCATCGTCATGTTCACCGTCTGCTCGTTCCTGTGCGGGATCGCCACCGAGCTGTGGCAAATCATCCTGTTCCGCGTGATGCAGGGCTTCTTTGGCGGCGGGCTGCAGCCGACGCAGCAGTCGGTGCTGCTCGACTACTTCAAGCCCGAAGACAGGGGCAAAGCCTTTGGGCTCTCGTCCATCGCGATTATCGTTGCGCCGGTCCTCGGCCCGACGCTGGGAGGCTGGATCACCGACAACTACTCCTGGCGCTGGGTGTTCTTTATCAACATTCCGGTGGGGATTGTCACGGTGCTGGCCATCTACCAGCTGCTGGAAGATCCGCCGTGGGAGAGCAAGTCTAAAGAGAAGCTGACCATCGACTGGACGGGGATCGGCCTGATCGCCCTGGGGCTGGGCTGTCTGCAGGTGATGCTCGACCGGGGAGAAGACGAAGACTGGTTTAACTCGAACTTTACCCGCACTTTCGCGGTATTAACGCTGATCGGCATCATTGGTGCGATTTACTGGCTGGTGTATGCCAAAAAACCGGTGGTGGATCTGCACTGCATGAAGGACCGCAACTTTGCCATCTCCAGCCTGCTGATGGCGGGGATGGCGATGATTTTGTACGGCAGTTCCGTGGTGATCCCGCAGCTGGCGCAGCAGGACCTGGGCTATACCGCCACCTGGTCCGGGCTGGTGCTGTCGCCCGGAGCGGTGCTGATTGTGCTGACGATTCCGCTGGTGCTGAAGCTGATGCCGGTGGTGCAAACGCGCTGGATTATCGCCTTTGGCTTTACCTGCCTGGCGGTGTCGTTCTTCTGGTCGCGCACGCTGACCCCGGATATCGACTTCGAAACCCTGGTATTGTTCCGCAGCGCCCAGTCGCTGGGGCTGGGGTTCCTGTTTGTGCCGCTGACTACCATTGCCTTTATCTCGATACCAAGGCGGCTGAACGCCGATGCGGCGGCGCTGTTCACCATGTTCCGCAACGTGGCGGGCTCGGTCGGGATCTCGCTGTCGACGGCGGCGATTACCGAGCGCTCGCAGGCGCACAGCGCGCACCTTGCGTACCACGCCTCGCCGTTTAACGAGCAGTTTCAGCAGGCGATACGCGAAAGCGCGCAGGCGATCCAGAACTTCACCACCCAGGTGGGCGATCCCACCGGCATCGCCACCGGACGTATGTACCAGACGATGATTGAGCAGTCGCGCTTCCTGGCCTACATCGACGTCTTCACCATTCTGAGCGCGGTGGCCTTGCTATTGATTCCGTTTTGTTTGTTGCTCTCGCCGGTTAAGAGCGAGGGGAGTGCAGGAGCACATTGATGATACACAGACGTTTACACCCCCTGATGATAATGATGCTGCTGGCAGGCTGCGCCGTCGGGCCGGACTACCAGCCGCCCGCGCCACCTGCCGTCACGCACTGGAACGATAAGGGCGACAGCGCGGTAAAATCGCAAACGACCTCCGCCGCGACCAACCCGCGCTGGTGGAAGACCTTCGGCTCGCCGCAGCTCGACAGCCTGGTTGAGCGCGCCATTGCCGGGAACCTGACGCTGCAGCAAACGGTGCTGCGCATCGCCGGGGCGCGTGAACAGATTAACCAGGCCGGCGGGGCGTTTTATCCGTCGGTGAACGGCAATCTGCAGGCGACGCGCCAGCAGCTTGGGCTGGAAGGGGAGCTGAAATCCCACGGTGTATATGACCAGGTGGATAGCATCGATCCCGCTCTCAAGGGCGCGCTGGGACCGCTGACGCAGCCGATCAACCTCTACCAGGGCAGCTTCGACGCCCAGTGGGAAATCGACCTGTGGGGCAAGGTGCGCCGTCAGGTGGAAGCCGCCGAAGCGCAGCAGAAAGCGGCTATCGAGCAGCGTAACGACGCGCTGGTGTCGCTGGAGGCGGAAGTGGCGCGCGCGTGGCTCCAGCTGCGCGGGGCGCAGAGCATTATCGCCACGCTGAACACCCAGATTAAAAGCGCGCAGCAGACGCTGGATCTGACCGAGAGCCGCCAGCGCGGCGGGCTGTCGCCGCAAATGGATGTGGAAAACGCCCGGGCGCAGTTAGGTAACCTTGAGGCACAGCTTCCGCAATATCAGGCGCAGGCGCGTCAGGCGATGAATGGCCTGGCAATCCTCCTGGGCAAGCCGCCGGGGGCGCTGGATGCGGAATTACAAAGCGTGCAGCCGATGCCCGCGCTGCCGGATATTGTGCAGACCGGCATTCCGTCGACGCTGGCGCGCCGCCGTCCGGACGTGCGCGAAGCGGAGGCGAACCTTCATGCCGCCACGGCGCAAATCGGCGTCTCTGTGGCGGAGCTGTTCCCGAGCTTTACCCTCTCCGGGCAGTTTGGCCTGCGCAACAGCGAAACCAACTGGCTGACCGACTGGAGCAGCCACTTCTACAGCTTTGGCCCGCAGGTCTCCATTCCCATCTTTCAGGGCGGTCGACTGGTCTCCAGCGTGAAGGTGGCGCGCGCGCAGCAGGGTGCGGCGGTGCTGGACTATCGTCAGACGGTGCTCACCGCGCTTGGTGATGTCGAAAATGCGCTGGTGAGCTATCGCACCGACCAGCAGCGTGAAGCGGGGCTGGCGAAAACGATCGATGCGCTGCAAAACGCGTTTGACCTGGCAAGCGACAGCTACCGCCAGGGGATCGCCAGCTTCATTGACGTGCTGGACGCCCAGCGTCAGCTGGCGCAGGCGCAGCAGCAGCGCGCGCAGGCGCAGGTGCAGAGCGCGCTCGATCTGGTGGCGCTCTACAAGGCGCTCGGCGGCGGCTGGGAGCCGTATCAGCAGGTGCAATTACCGGACTACAGCGTCTTTGGCGACGCCCCGCGCGGATAAATATTCAGAGGATTGGGCAAGAAACGGACAGGAACGCCACATTCGCGATCGCTGAGGGGCGGGTATAACTATCGGGTACCCCTTAAACGACATGCGAGGATTATCTTATGCGTTATCAAAAACTGGGCAACACCGGACTGTTTGTTTCTGAACTGTGCCTCGGCACCATGACCTTCGGTGGTGAAGACGGCATGTGGGGCAAGATTGGCCAGCTTAAGCAAAACGAAGCCGAGCAGCTGGTGGGCCGCGCGCTGGATGCGGGCATTAACTTCATCGATACCGCTGACGTCTATTCGGAAGGGCGCTCGGAGACGATCCTCGGGCAGGCGCTGAAAAACCTCAACGTCCCGCGCGAAAATGTGGTGGTTGCCACCAAGGTGTTCGGCGAAACGGGCACCGCCGGGGTGAACTCGCGCGGCAGCTCGCGGTATCACATCATCAGCAGCGTGAAGGAGAGCCTGCGCCGCCTGCAGCTCGATCATATCGATCTCTATCAGCTTCACGGTTTCGACCCGGCCACGCCGATTGAGGAGACGCTGTATGCGCTGGATAATCTGGTGCAGCATGGCCACGTGCGCTATATCGGCGTCTCGAACTGGGCGGCGTGGCAGATTGCCAAAGCGCTGGGTATTTCCGAGCGTCTCGGGCTGGCGCGTTTCGCATCACTCCAGGCGTATTACACCATCGCCGGACGCGATCTGGAGCGCGAGCTGGTGCCGATGATGCAGAGCGAAGGCGTCGGGCTGATGGTCTGGAGCCCGCTGGCGGGCGGCCTGCTGAGCGGAAAATATGGCCGCGACGGGCAGAGCGAAGCCGGTGGTCGTCGTCTGGAGTTTGACTTCCCGCCGGTGAATAAAGAGCGCGCCTTCGACTGCGTGGACGTAATGCGGACTATCGCCGAAAGCAAGGGCGTCTCCGTCGCGCAAATCGCGCTGGCGTGGCTGCTACATCAAAAAGCGGTGACCAGCGTGATTATTGGCGCGAAACGCGTTGAACAGCTGGACGACAACATTGCCGCCACCGGTATCCTTCTCAGCGAAGACGAGCTCAAACAGCTGGATGCGGTCAGCGCGCTGCCGCGGGAATATCCTGGCTGGATGCTGGAGCGTCAGGGAGAGTATCGCCGTAATCAGCTCGCTCAGTAATACCTCTTCCTCCCCGGTGGCGCTCGCTTACCGGGGCTTTTTTTCCCGCATTGCTCACAAAAAACGATCCTCCTCTTTGATCCTCTTTTCATCATCGCCTATATGACTAGACATGAAGTTTTAAATGACTAGTCATATAGGGAGAAAACATGAACCATCAGCTACCGGCCAACTTTTTATGGGGCAACTCGGTCTCCAGCATGCAGACGGAAGGAGCCTGGAACGAAGGCGGGAAGGGGATGTCGGTGTATGACATTCGTGAAGCCGGGGAAAACGTCTCCGACTGGAAAGTGGCGACCGACTCCTACCACCGCTACAGGGAAGATTTCGATCTGATGCAGGATCTGGGCATGAACTGCTACCGCTTCCAGATCTCATGGAGCCGCGTCTGCCCGCAGGGTGACGGCCCGTTCAACGACGAAGGCATCGCATTTTACGACCGCTTTATTGACGATCTGATCGCCCGCGGCATCGAGCCGATGATCTGCCTGTACCATTTCGATATGCCGCTGGCGCTGGCGCAGGAGTACAACGGCTTCAACGACCGCCGCGTAATGGACGCCTTTATCCGCTATGGCAAAAAGATGATCGACTGTTATGGCGACCGCGTGAAGTACTGGCTGACCTTCAACGAGCAGAACATCTTCCATATGCCGGAAGCGTTCCGTATTTCCGGCTATATGAAAGGCGAGAAAACCCTGCGCGAGCTGTATGAGCTGCAGCACCACACCATGGTGGCACACATGGCGCTAACCGAATACCTGCACCAGACCAGACCGGGCCAGCTGATGGGCGGCATGCTGGCGCACCAGCTGATCTACCCGGCCACCTGCAAACCGCGCGATATCTTCTGCGCCCAGCAGTATGACGAGTTTCTCAACCAGAACCTGCTGCGCGTCTTCGCAGGGCAAGGCTACAGCCCGGCGGTGATGGCGGTGGTGGAACAGGAGGGCTTTGGTGATATCTACCGCGCCGAGGACCTGGCGCTGTTCGCTCGTACAAAGAACGACTATATGGCCTTCAGCTATTACGCCAGCAAAACGCTGGACAGCGATGCGATTCCGGAAGGCACGCCGGTGAACTATTACCTGCTGCACGGCGAGAAAAATAACCCGTACCTGAAGGCCACCGAGTGGAACTGGCAGATCGATCCGCTGGGCTTCCGCACCATCATCACCCGCTACGCCAACGACTGGCGCCTGCCGGTGTTCCCGATCGAGAACGGCATTGGGGTGATTGAGTCATGGGACGGCGTGAACCCGATTGAGGACACCTACCGCATCGACTATCACCGGGCGCACATCGAGGCCATGAAAGCGGCGATGTTCGAGGACGGGGCAGAGGTCATTGGCTACCTCGGCTGGGGATTGATCGACATTCTCAGCTCCCAGGGCGACATGCGTAAGCGCTACGGCGTGGTCTATGTCAACCGGGAAAACCACGACCTGAAAGACCTGAAGCGCGTGCCGAAGAAGAGCTACGCGTGGTTAAAACAGGTTATCCATACCAACGGACGCGAGATGTAAGCCGTACGCTGCCGGGCCGTTTTTGTGACTGATTGATGGGAACACTCCGCTATGTCTGAAACAAAAATCACACCGCACATGCAGTCCTTTGTCGATAAATTTGTCGAGTTTTCGGCGCGCCTGGCAAACCAGGTGCACCTGCGCTCCCTGCGCGACGCCTTCGCCACGGTGATGCCGATTTTCATCCTCGCCGGTCTGGCGGTGCTGGTGAACAACGTGGTCTTTCCGTGGATTTTTCACGGCGATACGCTGGCACACTTCAAAGTGTGGGGCGAGGCGATTATCAACGGCACGCTGAACATTGCCGCGCTGCTGCTGGCGCCGATGATTGCCTGGTCGCTGGCGCGCAACAAAGATTTCGACAATCCGGTCTCGGCAGTGGTTATCGCCGTCAGCAGCTTCATCATCATGATGCCGATGCGCTTGCAGATTACGCCCGTCGGCAGCGATACCACGGTGAACGTCACCCAGGTGCTGACGTTCGCCAATATCGGCTCCACCGGGATTTTCGCCGGGGTGCTGATTGGGCTGCTTTCAACGGAAGTGTTTATCGCTATTTCGCGCCTGAAGGCGCTGCACATTTCGCTGGGGGAAAACGTGCCTCCGGCGGTGAGCAAATCTTTTACCGCGCTGATCCCGACCATCCTCACGCTCTCCCTGTTCGCGGTGCTGGCGGCGGTGCTGGCAAACGTGCTGCATACGGATCTGATCCATCTCATTACGACCTTTATCCAGCAGCCGCTGCGGCTGATCAACACCAGCCTGCCCGGGACGATTTTCATCTACAGCTTCGGCAACTTCTTGTTCACGCTCGGTATTCATCAGTCGGTGGTCAACAGCGTGGTGCTGGAGCCGTTCCTGCTGATCAATACCAACGAAAACATGCTGGCCTTCGCCAACGGTCAGCCCATTCCGCACATCATCAACAATATCTTCGTGCCGACGTTTGGCATGGTGGGCGGCACGGGCAGTACAATCTCGCTGCTGATTGCGATATTTATCTTCTCGCGCCAGCAGTCGGCGAAGCAGGTGGCGCGCCTGTCGCTGGCGCCGGGCCTGTTTAACATCAACGAGCCGGTGATTTTCGGCCTGCCGATCGTATTTAACCTGCCGCTGATGATCCCATTCGTGCTGCTGCCCGCCATCGGCATTTATTTCGCTTGGCTCTGTACCACGCTGGGGCTAATGTCGCGCTGCGTGGTGATGATCCCGTGGACCACGCCGCCGATCCTGAGCGCCTGGCTGGCTACGGCGGGAGACTGGCGGGCGGTGGTGGTGCAGTTGGCAATCATCGTATTTGGTGTATTCTTCTACCTGCCTTTCCTCAAGATTGCCGAGAGAGTGGCGTTGAAAAACAGCGGGATAGAAAACTAACTGAAAGGAAGGACGATGGCGGCGAAGTACATCACCATAGCGCGGGAAATTAAGAAACGCATTATCAGCCAGCAGTACGCCGCCAACGAACCCCTGCCGGACCAGTTTGCGCTGGCGGCGGAGTTCAACTCCAGTCGGATGACCATTCAGCAGGCGATGCGCCAGCTGATCGTCGAAGGTCTGGTCTATACCCGTCAGGGCCAGGGCACGTTCATCCGTAAAAACTTCCTCCAGCTCTCGCAGTGGGATCTCTCCGGCAGCGACTACTTTGGCGCGACCAAAACCTGGGCACATCTGGGCACGGTCACGAGCCAGGTGGTGCATTTCGAGCTGCGCTTCCCGAACGAAAAAGAGCAGGCGTCGCTGATGATTAACGCCGATGCGCCGATCTATGACTTTATTCGACTCCGTTTGCTGAACGGTGAACCGATGTCGCTGGATTCCACGGTGATGCCGATGAATCTGGTCCCGGGCCTGACGAAAAACCATCTTGAAGCTTCAGTGTTCCAGTACGTTCAGGAAACGCTGGGGCTGAAAATTATGGGGTCGTACCGGGTGGTGCGGGCGCTTAAGCCCAGCGCGCTGGACAGAGAGCATCTGGTCTGCGAGGAAACCGATCCGGTGCTGGAGGTGGAGCAGGTGATTTATCTGGAAGATGGCACGCCGCTGGAGTATGCCCACTGCCACTATCGCTACGACCACGGCGGGATCGTGATCGTAAATAACGGGTAATCAGTCTTTCAGGCACACGACTCGAAATAGCTGTCCGTGTCTTTTATGTAAAGATCGTTCTGACACAGATGCTGTATTTGACCAGGCTTAAATGTAAAACGGATTTTTTGAAACCAGGAACGTTTTATTTTGCTGGTATTCTCGCGCGATAATCCATAGTCATGGATTATTTCATGAACAAAACGAATGCTTTGTGCAGAAACATAGACAGGTGTTTTGGTTAGCTGAATCAGTTTGCTGATCCAAATATCATCCGCGCGAGGACAAACCGTAATAAAATCTTCGTTAAAATGGAAATATTCCGGGATCATATTTTTCTTGAGCACAACGCCACCAAGACCGGTGATGATATAGTTCTGCTCAACGACTTTTGGCATGGTGATAAGCGGGAAATTACGATAGGTATCAAGAAGTTCTTTCTTCTTCTTTACTGTTTCACGCACCCGCGCGGCAACCACATATTTTTGATTGTGGCGATAAAAATCATCCAGCAGTGTTTCTGCCCAAATTTCGTTATAGATTGCGTCATCATCGGCATAAATCAGAATATCGTCTTCGGTTGCTGCTTGCAGCGCCGGAAACAATTTCCGATAAGGGCCGGTATTCTTAACCCATTTAAAAACCAGGTTGGTGCCCGTCTGGCGAATTTTCTGCGCCCACTCCGGCTCCTCAGTGATGCCTTCGTCACTGAGATAAGGTGTACTGGAGACCCACACAACAATTTGATCGACCTTCTTACTCTGGTTCGCCAGTGACCACACTGTTTGCGAACAGAGATAAAGGCGCGATTTTGTTGTTGTTAAGTTAATGCTAATCATCAAACTATGCGTGCTCCAGGAGATAAAAAGACCTTATAAAAGCAGATAAAACTGATTTTATAAGTGGGCGCATCATAACACTTAGAGGATTAGATGTAACCCCGCTGGGTTAGCAGAAAATGGCAAGAAAGGCACTTACGGCAGTAATAGCTGTTCAGAAAGGGTCAGCGTGATGGAGATTACAGTGCAATAAGACCCCGATAATACGGGGTCTTATAAGATACGTTATTGATTCAGCGTGATCAGTTCAAACGCACCGGCATACCGGAGCGGTTCTGCACGGCCTGGTCAACAATCGCCGTTTCGACATCTGGCTGAGACGTCACCGCCTGCACCGCGCTGTTCAGCGTAACAGGAACGACTTCGTTGTTGTTGATCTGGTCTTCGCTGGTGGACAGCGGGTTGTGCACTTCGATGTAGCGGCTGCCGTCTGGTTCAGACGTTGCTTTCACCGGTTCGTTGATGAACTGCACGCGCGTACCGACCGGCACGTTTTCGAACAGGAACTTGATGTCGTCGTTACGCAGGCGCACGCAGCCGTGGCTCACGCGCAGGCCGATACCGAAGTTGGCGTTGGTGCCGTGGATAGCGTACAGGCGGCCAATGTACAGCGCGTACAGACCCATTGGGTTATCCGGACCGGCCGGTACAACGGCTGGCAACGGTTCGCCCGCCGCGATGTATTCTGCGTGCATTTTGGCGGTCGGCGTCCAGGTTGGGCCCGCTTTCTTACGCTCAACTTTGGTGGTCCAGTTCATTGGGGTGTCTTTACCCAACTGGCCGATACCGATTGGCAGCACGATCACGGTGTTGGTACCTTTCGGGTAGTAATACAGACGCATTTCGGCGCTGTTAATCACGATACCTTCATGAACGGTATCCGGCAGGATCAGCTGCTGAGGGATATTCAGCACGGTACCTGCTTTCGGCAGATACGGGTCAACGCCCGGGTTCGCTTCCAGCATGTTAGACAGGCCCAGCTGGTACTGCGCAGCGAAATACTCCAGCGGCTGAGAGTTACCTTCAGGAACCGTCACCACCTGGTTTTGACCCACCAGACGGCTTCCGTCGGTCGGCAGGGGATACGTCACCGCAGACGCGGTCTTACAAAAACCTACTACGGCTAACGCCGCCGCAAAAAGCGCTGTTAATTTCATGTTCATGTTGTGCGAGGTATCTAAGCCATTCAGGCGATGAGTTGATAAGTCTGAATCTGTGATGGGAGCGCATTATATGTGCATTCCCGCTCACAGGGAATTCAGATGTGTACGAAATCACATTTTTTTCGATTTTGTTAAAGTTTAGTGGATGGTTGCAACGCGGGATCTCAATTCGGAATTGTGGCATAATGCCGTGTTTATCACACTTTTCGCAGGAATCTCCCCGTGTTAGTTACCAGCAACGTCACTATGCAGTTTGGCAGTAAGCCGCTGTTCGAAAACATTTCCGTCAAATTTGGCGGCGGCAACCGTTACGGCCTGATTGGTGCCAACGGTAGCGGTAAATCCACCTTTATGAAGATCCTCGGCGGCGATCTGGAGCCGACCCTCGGCAACGTGTCGCTCGATCCGAACGAGCGCATCGGTAAGCTGCGTCAGGATCAGTTCGCCTTCGAAGAGTTCACCGTGCTCGACACCGTGATCATGGGGCACGCGGAGCTGTGGGAAGTGAAGCAGGAGCGCGATCGCATCTATGCGCTGGCCGAAATGAGCGAAGAAGACGGCTATAAAGTGGCCGACCTGGAAACGCAGTACGGCGAGATGGACGGTTACTCTGCGGAAGCGCGCGCGGGCGAGCTGCTGCTGGGCGTCGGCATTCCGGTAGAACAACACTACGGTCCGATGAGCGAAGTTGCTCCAGGCTGGAAGCTGCGTGTGCTGCTGGCTCAGGCGCTGTTCTCTAACCCGGACATCCTGCTGCTCGACGAACCGACGAACAACCTGGACATCGACACCATCCGCTGGCTGGAGCAGACGCTGAACGATCGCGACAGCACCATGATCATCATCTCGCACGACCGTCACTTCCTGAATATGGTCTGCACCCACATGGCGGATCTGGACTACGGCGAGCTGCGCGTTTATCCGGGCAACTACGACGAGTACATGACGGCGGCCACCCAGGCGCGCGAGCGTCTGCTGGCGGATAACGCTAAGAAGAAAGCGCAGATTGCTGACCTGCAGTCCTTCGTCAGCCGCTTCAGCGCTAACGCCTCTAAATCGCGTCAGGCAACCTCGCGCGCGCGTCAGATTGATAAAATCAAGCTGGAAGAGGTTAAAGCCTCCAGCCGTCAGAACCCGTTCATCCGCTTCGAGCAGGACAAGAAGCTGTTCCGTAACGCGCTGGAAGTGGAAGCCCTTACCAAAGGCTTCGATGAAGGCCCGCTGTTTAAAAACTTTAACCTGCTGCTGGAAGTGGGCGAGAAGATTGCCATTCTGGGCGCCAACGGCGTGGGTAAATCCACCATGCTGAAAACCCTGGTCGGCGAACTGCAGCCGGACAACGGCACCGTGAAATGGTCCGAAAACGCGCAGATTGGTTACTACGCGCAGGACCATGAGTACGAGTTCGAAAATGACCTGACCGTCTTTGACTGGATGAGCCAGTGGAAGCAGGAAGGCGACGACGAGCAGGCGGTGCGCAGCATTCTGGGTCGTCTGCTGTTCAGCCAGGACGACATCAAAAAGCCGGCTAAAGTGCTCTCCGGTGGTGAGAAAGGCCGCATGCTGTTCGGCAAGCTGATGATGGAAAAACCAAACATCCTGGTGATGGACGAACCGACTAACCACCTGGACATGGAATCTATCGAATCCCTGAACATGGCGCTGGAGATGTACCAGGGCACCCTGATCTTCGTCTCTCACGACCGTGAGTTCGTCAGCTCGCTGGCGACCCGCGTGATCGAAATTACGCCAGAGCGCGTGGTGGACTTCACCGGTAACTACGAAGATTACCTGCGCAGCAAAGGTATCGAGAACTAAAAAAATGCCGGGTGGCGGCTTCGCCTTACCCGGCCTACGTTCTATTCCCTCTCCCTGTGGGAGAGGGTTAGGGTGAGGGCATCAGGCCGCACTACAGCACCCACTCACTCCCTTCAACCCCGTTCACCCGCAGCGTACGTTTTTCCCCCGCCGGTAATGATACCTTCAGCGCCTTCCACGCCGGACGATAGTCGCCGCGCGCATTCACCTTCAGGTTGATACTTGCGCCGTCGCACACCATTTCCCATTCCACCCACAGCGCATTGCCGTTCTGGTATCCCCAGCTTTCGCCGTCGTCTTCAAACAGCATGCCCGAGGTTGTGCCGACGCCCTTCACCGGGAACAGCTTCAGTTCGCGGGCCGTATCTTTTTCGGCACTCACATGCGTGATGCGCTCGCTGAGCGGCAGACCGGCTCCGGCGCGCACCAGCAGCGGCAGTTTTTCCAGCGGCGCGTCGAGAACGATCGACTGGCCGCCCGCATACCACGCGTGGGTGTAAAAATCGTACCAGCCGGTGTCGTTATCCGGCAGCCAGACGCGGCGCTCGCGCTGCCCGGCTTCGACGACGCTGGCGACCAGCAGGTCGCGGCCCAGCAGGAAGTCATCGCACTCTTCGAAGGTCTGCGCATCGTGCTCGTGGTCGAGGAAGGTCGGACGCAGCATCGGCTCGTCGTCGGCGTGCGCCTGCCAGAGCAGGGTGTAGAGGTACGGCAGCAGGCGGTAGCGCAGCTCAACCGCGCCGCGAATGGCTGGGGTGACGCCCGGGTACATCCACGGCTCGTTCACCGTGTGGTCATCGTTCCACGAGTGAATGGTAAAACGCGGATGCATCACGCCGTTCTGCACCCAGCGCACGAACAGCTCGGCGTCCGGCTTGTCGCCGGAGAAACCGCCCACGTCATGGCCGACGTTGAACAGCCCCGACAGGCTCATGCCCAGCCCCATGCGGATGTTATAGCGCAGCGTGTCCCAGCCGGTGCGGTTGTCGCCGCTCCAGGTCTGAACGTAGCGCTGCATCCCGGCGCAGCCGGAGCGGGAGATCAGATACGGGCGTTTTTCCGGCGCAAAGCGCTGCTGCGCTTCCAGCGAGGCGCGCATCATCAGCAGCGGCATGACCGGGCGAATGTGCTTGATGGCGATCTCCTTACCGAAGCCAAAGCAGCGGGCTTCCCCGTCCCACACTTCATATTCGTTGTTGTCGTTCCAGGTGGAGTCGATGCCCATCTCCAGCAACTGCGTGGTGACGCCGTTCTGCCACCACTGCACCGTCTGCGGGTTGGTAAAGTCGAGGTGCGAGCCTTCGTCATCCCAGAAGCTGGAACGTTCGGGTGCATCGGTTTCTGAATCGCGAATGAACAGGCCGCTCTCCGCCACTTCGTTATAGCGAGGATGATCCTGCAGCAGGCACGGCTTGATGTTGGCGGCCAGCTTCAATCCCGCGTCGTGGAACGCCTGGCTCATTACCTTCGGCTGCGGCACCTTGTCGTAGTTCCAGTTGAAGACGTAGCGCTTGCCGTTGATGGAGGTATAGCCGGAGGAGAGCTGGAACGAGTCGCACGGGATGGCGTGCTCTTCGCACAGGCGGATGAAGTTCATCAGCTGGTTTTGCGCATCCGGCGCGTCGGTGTAGTGCATGGTTGAACCGCTGTATCCCAGGCTCCATTTCGGTCCGAACAGCGTTTTTCCGGTGAGGCGCACAAAGACCTTGGTGACGTCCAGCACGCGCCTGCCGGTAAAGATGTAGTAGTCGATATCGCCCGCTTCCGCCTGCCAGCGGCGATAGGCGGTGTGGTAGTTGTCGATTTCGTTACCCAGATCCAGCCAGCAGCTGCTCAGGTTGTCGTAGAACAGGCCGTAGCTGACGTCGTCGCGGCGGGCGATAGTGAACGGGATGTGCTTGTAGAGCGGGTCGGTGCTGGCCGCGTTGTACCCCATTGCGTCGAGGTTGCGCATCTCATAGCGTTTACCGTTGCGCTGCAGATCGCCCGCTTTCTCGCCCAGTCCGTAGAAACGCTCGTCCTTACGACGGCTGAGATAGTGCGCCACGCCGTCGCCGTGGGCGTTCAGCAGGTAGGCGCTGGTGGGGCGGTCATTGACCAGCGGCAGCCATTCGCCCGCCTCATTGCGGTAGTGCCACTCCAGCCACAGCGGCTGGTGGACGGTCACGCGCAGCTGTTCGGTTGCCACGGTTAGCGTCTCACCCTGCTGCGTCAGGTTCCAGGCCGGGCAGGAGAAACCGCTTATGTCGTCACGACGGCGGCCTTCCCAGGGCACGTCTTTTTCCGGAGCGATACTCCAGGTGCGGTCCAGCGCCAGCTCGCCTTTGCGCTTAATCAGCACGCGGAACAGGTTCTCTTCCAGCACATACAGGCACAGGCGGTGCTGGTTATCGACCAGCAGTTCCAGATGGTTTGCCGACTGTATATCAACGGTCCAGTTTTTCAGGGTTTTCATATGCAATACATCCACTATCAGGCGCGCTTGGCGCGACGTTCAGCAATAAATGCTACCAGGAAGACAGCGCCAATCAGGTCAAAGAAGCCCATGGCGATAAAGAGCGGGTTAAAGCCGATTTTGTCGGCGGTCACACCGATTAACAGCGAGAACAGGAAGCTGGCGATCCACGCCGCCGAGCCGCGCATGCCGTTGACGGTCGCCATCTGGCCTTTGTCGAAGGACTCCACGACCAGGGCGCTCAGCATGCAGGAGATAATCTGGTGCCCGAAGCCGCCGATGGAGATCAGCACGATGGTGATATACGGGTCGCGGGTAATGGCTACGATGGCCAGCGAGATCATCAGGAACGCGCCGGTCACGGAGCTGGCGACGACCGAGTTAACGCGGGAGCAGCCGAACAGACGGGTGTACAGACGCGTCAGGTAGCCGCTCGCCACGCTGCCGAGGTCGGCGGCGAGGAACGGCAGCCAGGCAAACATCGCAATCTGCTTCAGGTCCATACCGTGCTCTTTGGCGAGGTACAGCGGCACCCAGAAGCTCAGCACCGCCCAGGCGGGTTCCGCCATAAAGGCCGGGATGGCGATACCGTAGAAGCGTTTGTTTTTCGAGACGGTTTTCAGCGCGGTCAGGAAGGGCAGTTTGACGGCAGGCGGTTCGTTATCCTGCTTGATAAACGCCAGCTCGTCCTTGCTCAGGTTCGGGTGCTGCTCCGGGTTATGGTAGAACGCCCACCACAGGATCACCCACAGCAGCGCCAGCACGCCGGTAAACATAAACGCCCCCTGCCAGCCAAACGAGGCGTGAGCAAAGTAGATGATTGGCGGAGCCAGCATCGCGCCGATGGAGAAGCCCACGCCCGCCCAGCCGGCGGCAACAGGTCGTTCTGATTTCGGGAACCATTCACCGATGGTTTTGGCGTTAGCCGGGGTAGCGGCGGCCTCAGAGGCACCCATAAAGAAGCGCAAAATAGCCAGGTGCAGCCAGCTTCCGGCGCCCGCGTGGAAAATACACATCAGCGCCCAGATCCCGGCGCAGACCATAAAGCCAATCTTCAGGCCGATCACGTCAATCAGCCAGCCGCAGAGGGGCTGGAAAATGGTGTAGGCGATCTGGAACGCGCCAACGATCCAGGAGTACTGCTCGGTGGTGATCCCGAGGCTCTCTTTCAGCTCGGGGGCAAGAATGCCTAACGAATTTCGGGTGATGTAGTTAACGGTGACGCCAAGTAAGAACAGCACCAGCACGTACCAGCGCAGGTTCTTGATGACGCGACGGGTTTTGCTTGTCGCAACGGTGTTATTGATGTCCTGACTCATTTTACTCTCCACAAGACGGACGGTAAGGGGACGGAGGTTCAGGTGTCACACAGATTTTTATGCCTTTGATTTCTATCCGTTTAAACTGCTTAAGTTGGTATACAACTAGTATGGAAGTTGTGTGACAAGTTCACCTTAAGGGAGAAAATGAGTGGGCAATAGTGGATTTTGTGCAAAATTTCTCATAACTGACTCAACCACTCTGGCATGATGGCATTTATGTCAGTTATTGCCTGACGGATACGCTATGAAAATTTTTTCATTTCGCAAATGGAGCCAGATCACAAAATGGACAAAAGGCTAAAAATCACCGAAATCGCCGCCCGCACGCAGCTCTCGATCAGCACCGTGTCTCGGGTGCTGGCGGGGAAAGCGAATACCAGCGAAAAAGCGCGCGCAAAGGTGCTGGCGTGCGCGCGGGAGCTGGGGGTGATGGAGGGCATGGCGGCGGGACGGCTGCTGCTCAATAGCCTGGTGGTTTTTGCCCCCCAGCGCGCCTTCGACGAGCGGTCCGACATCTTTTACTACCGCGTGATCCAGAGCGTGAGTAAAGGCCTGGCATCCCACGATGTGCGCCTGCGCTACTGCGCGCTGGAAGAGAACGACAGCGACGCCCAGCTTTTTCTGGCGCGCATGAATGAGCCGGATACTCAGGCGGCAATCCTTCTCGGCATCGACGATCCCCACATTCACGATCTGGCGGTGGATGTGGGTAAACCCTGCATGCTGATTAACTGCCGCGACCGGAACATGCGTCTGCCTGCCGTTGCGCCGGATCACCGCGCCATTGGCGAGCGGGCGGCGGAATACCTGTTCGAGATGGGACACCGTGAGGTGATGAACGTGCTGTGCCTGCGTCGCTACACCATGGAGCTGCGCCTGTCGGGGATCCGCGACGCGTGGCAGTCCCACAACCTGACGTTCAGCGATAAACGCGATCTGCTGGTGGTGCCCAGCTTCAGCGCGCGCGAAACGGAACAGGCGGTCAGCAGCTGGCTCAGCGAAGTGCAGGGGAAAGATTTACCTACCGCGTTTCTGGTCGGCGGCGACTTTATGGCGGCGGGCACCATCAGCGCATTACAAAACCACGGTCTGCGCGTGCCGCAGGACGTGTCGGTGATGAGCATCGACGGGTTTAACCTGGCGGCGATCCAGGATGTTCCATTAACGGCCGTGCATGTTCCCCGCGACGAGCTCGGAACAGAAGCGGTACACATGCTCCAGCTGCGGCTCATGCGCCCGGACGCACCGGTGGGGACGTTACTGCTTAACGGTACGTTGACCGTGCGGGAGTCAGTCCGGCGGATACGTCAGGGGAAACGACGCACCGCCGTGGAGCGGGAAGGGCTATACGACAGTTAGACCATGCCCAGCGCGCGCTTGCCGTGGATGTTGAGATCGTTCACGGTAAAGCGGTCCTGCCAGCTCTTTTCATAATCCTCACGCGGGAAGTCTCCCGGCGACGCGCCGGTCTCCAGCGCTTCCTTGACCTTTTTCGCGTAGGCGAGGTTTTTCTCGCACATCGGTGCGGCGGGGATGTACATCACGTTGCCCCAGCCCTGCTGATTGTCCACCGGCGCGACGGAGTGGATCACATCGCAGTGCCACCACACGGAATCGCCCGCGTCCAGTGCCGGAATGCTGGTCAGCGCCTCGATGAGCAGCGGGTGCCACTTCTCGGAAACCGGCAGCACGCGCCCCGGCGCAACGCCGCACAGCTCGTCTTCCGGCACGTCGTCCAGCAGCGGACGCAGCAGAATGTACGCCATCGCTTCCGGGATGGGCACCACGTGCAGCAGCCCCTGTCCGGGGATCATGTCCGACAGCGCGGTCCAGCCCTGGAAGGTGCGGAATACCGAGCATTTGGTGGTGTTATCGACGGTATACTCTTCCACTTCGGTACGGTGCGCGGCGTTCCACGGATCGTATTTCTCGACGTTGCCGTCAAACACGCGGGCAAAGACCTGCTGATAAGCCGGCAACAGCCAGCGCTCCAGCGCGCCGGAGTCGGTATGCGCGCCCAGTCCTTTCGAGGTGGTTCCCGGCGGACGACGGCGGATACGGTCCGGGTAAATCACGCTCACGTCCGGGTCAAACCACTGTTTGCCGTTGCTCTCGAATGTCCATAAACGATTCAGGAACGACTGCACCTGCGCCATCTCTTCGCTCTGGCGCGCCTGCATCTGCGCCTGCGACCAGTAGATCGGGTAAATCTCCGGACGGGAAGCAGTCAGGGTGCCGAAGAAGTTATCGCCCGGCCCTTTGTACACCTCGTCAAACTTGTTCAGATCGAGGTAGTCGAGCATCGACTGATCCCACGCCAGCGCCTGCTCGCGCGGGAAATGACCTTTAATCACCGCGCAGCCGCGGCGCTTAACGGCTTCGCGCTGTGCGTCGGTAATGGTGCCGTTTTTTACATGCGCGAACGGGATCGCCGGCCAGACGGATTCGCCTTTGTTTTTAAGGGCGTTGATTTCCGCCACGCGGGTGGCAATTTTATCGCTGAGCTTGTTGAACACCGCCTGCACGTCGCCGATCTGCGCGCGCAGCTCACGTTTCAACTGACGGATTGCCGCTTTGTGATCCGCCGGCAAAGTTTCACTGGTAAAGGTCATAACTGCCTCGCATCTTTCATTCGAAAGTAAAAATGTCTACAAGTGATACTTTAAGTTAAAATTAAGTTAATGCAAGTTTAAAAACTTGACGCAAGCCACAGGACGGAAAAAGAGTGATAAGCCGGAGCCAGGCTCCGGCGAGGAGAGGATCAGGCGTCGAACGGGGAGTGGTTGTCGAGCACGGCCTGAATAACGTTCAGCGCGCCCTGATGGTTGTTGTCGTCGGTGCTGTAGCGGCTGATTTCTTTGATGCTTTCCGCCGCGTTGCCCATCGCAAAGGAATATTTCACCAGCTTCAGCATCTCGGCATCGTTGCCGCTGTCGCCAATGGCCACGCACTCCTGCGGGGAGATTTTCCAGCGCTTCAGCAGACGGCTGATGCCGTTGGCTTTATGCAGGCCGGGGATAATCAAATCCACAAAACCAAAGCCGCTGGTGACGGGCTTCATGATGCCGTCCAGGGAGACGTGCAGCTTATCCACCAGATTAGGGATATCGCTGTCCGGCAGGTTCAGGGAGAACTTAAACAGCACGTCGTCAATTTCACGGTAATCGCTGATGCGCTTTAAGCGGTGGTAGTGCTTTGACATCAGCGCCACGAACGCTTCAGGAGCTTTGTCGCTCACGTAGGCACTCTCCAGCCCGCAGGCCACGAAGTTCAGCCCTTTATCTTTCAGCAGTTCGCCAATGACGATCTGCGATTCATGGCGGGTCAGCTCGCCGTGAAAAATCTGCTCCCCGCGATCGAACACCAGCGCGCCGTTTTCCGCCACGAAGGAGATCCTGTCTTTCAGCTCCGGAAAGAAGGAGATGAGCTGGTAATACTGGTTGCCGCTGGCGACAACGAATTCAATGTCGCGGGCTTTAAGCTGTTCAAACTGTGCCTGGAAGCGGTCACGATCGTACTGCTTGGCATCATCAAGAAAAGTTCCGTCCATATCGGTGACGATAACTTTAACGGTCATACTGTGCTCCTGGGTCACTGCGTTTTGAAACATTCTAATAACAAGGTGACGGGGAGCACAAATTTAATTTCATTCGAAAGTAAAAGCAAAACGGCAACCGAGGTTGCCGTTTTTTAGTGTTTTCTCCCTCTCCCCGTGGGAGAGGGCCGGGGTGAGGGCATCAGCGTGCGCATTTCCCCTTAGGGGATACACCGTTACAGCGTATGCTCAGTACGGGCAATAATATCATCCTGCGCATCCGGCGACAGGGCGGTGAAGAACGCCGAGTAGCCCGCGACGCGCACCACCAGGTCACGATACTGATCAGGGTGTTTCTTCGCCTCCAGCAGCGTGTCGCGCGAGACGATGTTGTACTGAATATGCCAGCCTTTGTGCACCTCGAAGAAGGTGCGCAGCAGCACCATCAGCTTCTGGCGATCGCTGTCGTTTTCCAGCGTTGACGGATTCAGCTTCTGGTTCAGCAGCACGCCGCCGAGAATCGCCTCGGTAGGCAGTTTACCCACCGAGCCGATCACCGCCGTTGGACCCAGGTGGTCGGTACCGGAAGCCGGGCTTGCCCCTTCCGCCAGCGGGGTATGCGCCTTACGTCCGTCTGGCGTCGCCATCG
>NZ_QPFW01000237.1:0-65523 GCF_008122455.1 Enterobacter sp. C6 | reverse complement strand
GGTGTTGATCTTGATCTCTTTAACGGTACCGGCGAACGGCGCTGGCACTTCCATAGAGGCTTTGTCGCCTTCTACGGTGATCAGTGACTGCTCGGCCGCAACGGTGTCGCCCACTTTCACCAGGATTTCAGTGACTTCAACTTCGTCACCGCCGATGTCAGGCACGTTCACTTCTTTCGCGCTCGCGGCAGCGGCTGGAGCAGCGGCGGCCGGAGCGGCTTTCTTCTCTTCCTGCGCAGGTGCAGCTGCTGCTGCACCGTCGGCGGAATCGAAAATCATGATCAGTTTGCCAGTCTCGGTTTTATCGCCAACAGAGACTTTGATCTCTTTAACGATGCCAGCCTGAGGAGACGGGACTTCCATAGAGGCTTTGTCGCCTTCTACGGTGATCAGCGACTGTTCAGCTTCAACTTTGTCGCCAACTTTGACCAGGATCTCGGTGATTTCAACTTCATCAGCCCCGATGTCCGGTACATTGATTTCGATAGCCATTATTCTTTTACCTCTTACGCCAGACGCGGGTTAACTTTTTCTGCATCGATGTTGAATTTGGTGATTGCGTCTGCAACCACTTTCTTATCGATTTCGCCACGTTTAGCCAGTTCGCCCAGTGCTGCTACAACCACGTAAGAAGCATCAACTTCGAAGTGGTGACGCAGGTTTTCGCGGCTGTCAGAACGACCGAAGCCGTCAGTACCCAGAACGCGATAATCATCAGCTGGAACGTAAGTACGAACCTGCTCAGCGAACAGTTTCATATAGTCAGTAGACGCCACCGCTGGCGCGTCGTTCATCACCTGAGCGATGTACGGAACGCGTGGGGTTTCCATTGGGTGCAGCATGTTCCAGCGCTCACAATCCTGGCCATCACGCGCCAGCTCAGTGAAGGAGGTAACAGAGTACACATCGGAACCGACACCGTAGTCTTTCGCCAGGATCTGCGCTGCTTCACGTACGTGACGCAGGATAGAACCGGAGCCCAGCAGCTGAACTTTACCTTTGCTACCTTCAATGGTTTCGAGTTTGTAGATACCTTTACGGATACCTTCCTCGGCACCTGCTGGCATTGCCGGCATGTGGTAGTTTTCGTTCAGGGTGGTGATGTAGTAGTAAATGTTCTCCTGCGCTTCACCGTACATGCGCTGCAGACCGTCATGCATGATGACTGCCACTTCGTACGCGTAAGACGGGTCGTAAGAGATACAGTTAGGGATAGTCAGAGACTGAATGTGGCTGTGGCCATCTTCGTGCTGCAGACCTTCACCGTTCAGGGTCGTACGACCGGAAGTACCACCTACCAGGAAGCCGCGAGCCTGCTGGTCGCCTGCCTGCCAGCACAGGTCACCGATACGCTGGAACCCGAACATAGAGTAGTAAATGTAGAACGGGATCATCGGCAGGTTGTTGGTGCTGTAAGAAGTCGCAGCTGCCAGCCAGGATGCGCCTGCGCCCAGCTCGTTGATACCTTCCTGCAGGATCTGACCTTTCTCGTCTTCTTTGTAGTATGCAACCTGCTCACGGTCCTGCGGGGTGTACTGCTGGCCGTTCGGGCTGTAGATACCGATCTGACGGAACAGACCTTCCATACCGAAAGTACGCGCTTCGTCGGCGATGATTGGAACCAGACGATCTTTGATCGACTTGTTCTTCAGCATCACGTTCAGGGCACGAACGAAAGCGATAGTGGTAGAGATCTCTTTGTTCTGCTCTTCCAGCAGCTGAGAGAAGTCTTCCAGCGCTGGCAGTTCCAGCTTCTCGGTGAAGTTTGGCTGACGAGCTGGCAGGTAGCCTTTCAGCGCCTGACGACGTTCGTGCAGGTACTTGTGCTCTTCAGACCCTTCCGGGAAGGTGATGTAAGACAGGTTTTCTACCTGCTCATCGGTCACTGGAACGTTGAAACGGTCGCGGATATAACGCACGCCGTCCATGTTCATTTTCTTAACCTGGTGAGCGATGTTTTTACCTTCTGCGGTATCACCCATGCCGTAACCTTTGATGGTATGGGCCAGGATTACAGTCGCTTTACCTTTGGTTTCACGCGCTTTTTTCAGTGCAGCGTAGACTTTCTTCGGATCGTGACCACCGCGGTTCAGAGCCCAGATCTGCTCATCAGTCCAGTCTGCAACCAGGGCTGCGGTTTCAGGGTATTTGCCGAAGAAGTGCTCACGAACGTAGGCACCGTCTTTGGATTTGAAGGTCTGGTAGTCACCGTCAACGGTTTCGTTCATCAGCTGGATCAGTTTACCGCTGGTGTCTTTACGCAGCAGCTCATCCCAACGACCGCCCCACATAACTTTGATCACGTTCCAGCCAGCACCCGCGAAGATGCCTTCCAGTTCGTTGATGATCTTGCCGTTGCCGGTTACCGGACCATCCAGACGCTGCAGGTTACAGTTGATGATGAAGCACAGGTTGTCCAGCTTCTCACGGGTAGCGATGGTGATCGCACCTTTAGATTCTGGCTCATCCATTTCGCCGTCGCCCAGGAAGGCGTAAACGGTCTGCTCAGAGGTGTCTTTCAGACCACGGTGTTCCAGATACTTCAGGAATTTAGCCTGGTAGATCGCACCGATTGGGCCCAGGCCCATAGATACGGTCGGGAACTGCCAGAATTCAGGCATCAGTTTAGGGTGCGGGTAAGAAGACAGACCTTTACCGTGAACTTCCTGACGGAAGTTGTTCATCTGCTCTTCAGTCAGACGACCTTCCAGGAAGGCACGTGCATAGATGCCCGGAGAGATGTGGCCCTGGAAGTACACCAGGTCGCCGCCGTCTTTCTCGTTCGCTGCACGGAAGAAGTGGTTGAAGCACACTTCGTAAACGGTCGCAGAAGACTGGAAGGACGCCATGTGGCCACCCAGCTCCAGGTCTTTCTTGGAGGCGCGCAGAACGGTCATGATGGCGTTCCAGCGGATTGCAGAACGGATACGACGTTCCAGATCCAGATTGCCCGGGTATTCCGGTTCGTCTTCGACGGCAATCGTGTTTACGTAGTTGCTAGCCCCTGCACCTGAAGCAACCTTCACACCGCCTTTGCGGGCTTCAGAAAGCAGCTGATCAATCAGATACTGAGCGCGCTCAACACCTTCTTCACGGATGACCGATTCGATCGCCTGTAGCCAGTCGCGAGTTTCGATCGGATCCACGTCATTTTGGAGACGTTCTGACATGGGGGTATTCCTTATCTATCTAATACGTTGATTTGTCTGGAACCTGTCCCATTGTGCTCTTGGGCAAGAACACAATAAGACAGGTTCTGCGTTTAGTTGCCGCGCTCTAAAAGTACCTGGCGCTTAATCCTTTCGTTGCTGTATGCGGCGTAATGAACGTTCGCGTCGCGATTGTTCACGGCTGCGGTCCAGCAAGATTTCCTCAATGAAAGCCAGATGGCGGTGCGACGCTTCACGCGCCTGCTCCGGTTCCCCGGCCATTATCGCCTCGAATATTCGGGTGCGATGGTTGCTTACCAGTGGGAGCATCTCCCGACGGGCATACAACAATTCAAAATTCTGACGAACGTTCTGGGCCAGCATCGGCTCCATGCAGCGTAGCAGATGGAGGAGCACCACATTGTGTGCCGCTTCGGTGACGGCGATTTGATACTGGACGACGGCGCTGGACTCGGCGTCTAAATCGCCGGACTGCTGTGCCCGTTCAATGGCCTGATGCAGTTCGCGGATACGCACGCGATCTTCATCAGTGCTGCGAAGGGCGGCGTAATAGGCCGCAATCCCTTCAAGCGCGTGACGGGTCTCAAGCAGGTCAAACTGGGATTCTGGGTGGTCAGAGAGAAGTTCTACCAGCGGATCGCTGAAGCTCTGCCACAGGCTGTTTTGCACAAAGGTTCCGCCGCCCTGGCGACGAAGCAGCAAGCCCTTTGCTTCGAGACGTTGAATCGCCTCACGCAGAGAGGGACGTGAAACGTCGAACTGTTTTGCCAGCTCGCGTTCTGGTGGAAGTTTCTCACCCGGGCGCAGAGTCCCTTCGAGGATTAAAAACTCCAGCTGCTGCTCAATCACATCAGATAGTTTTGGTTGGCGAATTTTGCTGTAGGCCATATTCCCTGTCTTACGCCTTTTTGCCCGGAGTCAATTGGTCTTACCAATTTCTATTTCGTATCGCTAAAGTAACAAAGTATTCACCTTCTGTCCATATTGGTTTTGATTGAAATCAGTAAACCCTGCACATTTTAACAACCTTACAGAAATAACGTTTCAGAAATGTAACTTTGCACAAATGAGTTGATTACTCCTAAAGAGGGAGTTTTAACCATAATGAAACGAGGGTTTTTGCAATCTGAAGCGATTCAACAAGGCAAATAATGAAAATTCGCCCACTTACGGCGCATTTCTATTCTATAGGTTGGGTTAGGAACAACGAGCGAGCCGATTTACAAATGCTTTCTTTTTATTCAAGTCGTCATCATCCCTTCATAAAGCAGGTGCATTCGCAGTCGCTTACCACTATTCTTGCGCTTACGGAAGTCATCTCCGCTTTTTTCGGTCTCGTTAACCGTAAAGAAATAAATACAGAATATGGATTTTCATAATTACACACGCACAGCGTGAACATAACAACCACACACGAGGTTTCAAATGGAAGCTCAACAGCACGGCGATCAGCTAAAGCGCGGGCTTAAAAACCGCCATATTCAGCTCATCGCACTGGGCGGTGCGATAGGTACCGGCCTGTTTCTGGGCAGCGCATCCGTTATCCAGTCTGCCGGTCCGGGTATTATTTTGGGTTACGCGATTGCGGGTTTCATTGCTTTTCTGATCATGCGCCAGCTGGGCGAAATGGTCGTTGAAGAGCCGGTCGCAGGCTCCTTCAGCCACTTTGCCTATAAATACTGGGGCAGCTTTGCCGGTTTCGCCTCAGGCTGGAACTACTGGGTGCTGTACGTTCTGGTTGCCATGGCTGAGCTTACCGCCGTCGGGAAATACATTCAGTTCTGGTATCCCGAAATCCCAACCTGGGCTTCTGCTGCGGCCTTCTTCGTCATTATCAACGCCATTAACCTGACCAACGTTAAAGTGTTCGGTGAGATGGAGTTCTGGTTCGCCATCATCAAAGTCATTGCCGTGGTGGCGATGATTATCTTTGGCGGCTGGCTGCTGTTCAGCGGCAACGGCGGACCGCAGGCCACCGTGCGCAACCTCTGGGAACAGGGTGGCTTCCTGCCTCACGGCATGACCGGTCTGGTGATGATGATGGCCATCATTATGTTCTCCTTTGGCGGTCTGGAGCTGGTGGGTATAACCGCCGCTGAAGCCGACAACCCGGAGCAGAGCATTCCAAAAGCCACTAACCAGGTTATCTACCGCATTCTGATCTTCTATGTGGGCTCGCTGGCCGTGCTGCTCTCCCTGCTGCCATGGACGCGCGTCACCGCTGACACCAGCCCGTTTGTGCTGATCTTCCACGAGCTGGGCGACACCTTTGTCGCCAACGCCCTGAACATCGTGGTGCTGACCGCAGCGCTCTCCGTATACAACAGCTGCGTATACTGCAACAGCCGTATGCTGTTCGGCCTCGCCCAGCAGGGCAACGCGCCGAAGATGCTGCTTAACGTTGATAAACGCGGCGTACCGGTGAATACCATCATTGTTTCCGCCATCGTGACCGCCCTGTGCGTGCTCATTAACTACATGGCACCAGAATCGGCGTTTGGCCTGCTGATGGCGCTGGTGGTCTCTGCCCTGGTCATCAACTGGGCGATGATCAGCCTGGCACACATCAAGTTCCGCCGCGCGAAACAGCAGCAGGGCGTCACCACGCGCTTCCCTGCCCTGCTCTATCCGCTGGGTAACTGGATCTGCCTGCTGTTTATGGCGGCCGTGCTGGTGATCATGCTGATCACGCCGGGTATGGCGATTTCCGTCTACCTGATTCCGGTCTGGATTGCGATCCTGGGCGTGGGCTATCTCTTCAGTCAGAAAAGCCGTAATGCCATGAAGGCACACTAAGCCTCTCTCCGCGGTACCTGCTTTTGCGGGTGCCGCGCGTTGTTACCTCCCTCACACTTTCACGCCCACAGCGCATTTATCCATATCACCGCCCTGATACTGCAACGCATATATCCCTTTGCCAGCGAATAATTCTCTCCATACCGTAAACCGGAGAGCTGTCGATGGATAACAACACACTGTCAGTAAAAGAAAAGATCGGCTATGGGATGGGCGACGCCGGATGCAACATTATCTTTGGCGCCATCATGTTGTTTGTTAATTATTTTTATACGGATATTTTTGGCCTCGCGCCTGCGCTGGTCGGCGTGCTGCTGCTGTCCGTCCGCGTAATTGACGCCGTAACGGACCCGATCATGGGCGCGATTGCCGACCGTACCCGCAGTAAATATGGCCGGTTTCGTCCATGGCTGCTGTGGATCGCCTTCCCCTACGCGCTGTTCAGCATCCTGATGTTCACCACGCCGGAGTGGAGCTATAACAGCAAAGTTATCTATGCGTTTGTCACCTACTTCCTGCTCTCTTTGACCTATACGGCAATCAACATCCCCTACTGCTCCTTAGGAGGGGTAATCACCAACGATCCAAAAGAACGCGTGGCCTGCCAGTCGTATCGCTTCGTGCTGGTCGGCATCGCCACGCTGCTGCTCTCATTAACGCTGCTGCCGATGGCCGACTGGTTTGGCGGGGATAACAAAGCCAAAGGCTACCAGATGGCGATGACCGTGCTGGCGCTGATTGGCACCTGCATGTTCCTGTTCTGCTTCGCCACCGTGCGCGAGCGCGTGCGCCCGGCGGTACAGACCAACGACGAGTTGAAAAACGATTTGAAAGACGTGTGGAAGAACGACCAGTGGGTACGCATTCTGCTGCTGACGCTCTGCAACGTCTGCCCGGGCTTTATCCGTATGGCGGCCACCATGTATTACGTCACCTGGGTGATGGGCCAGAGCACCCACTTCGCTACGCTGTTTATCAGCCTGGGCGTGGTCGGCATGATGCTCGGCAGCGTGCTGGCAAAAGTGCTGACCGACCGCTGGTGTAAGCTGAAGGTCTTCTTCTGGACCAACATCGTGCTGGCGATTTTCTCCTGCGCCTTCTACTTCTTCGACCCGAAAGCCACCGTCACCATTGTGGTGCTCTACTTCCTGCTGAACATCCTGCACCAGATCCCGTCTCCGCTGCACTGGTCGCTGATGGCCGACGTGGACGACTACGGCGAGTGGAAGACCGGGAAGCGCATTACCGGCATCAGCTTCTCCGGCAACATCTTCTTCCTCAAGCTGGGGCTGGCGATTGCCGGGGCGATGGTCGGCTTCCTGCTCTCCTGGTACGGCTATGACGCGGGCGCAAAAGCGCAGAGCGCGGACGCCATCAACGGGATCGTCCTGCTGTTTACCGTCATTCCCGGCATTGGATACTTAATCACCGCGGGCGTGGTACGTCTGCTGAAGGTGGACCGTGAAACGATGAAACGCATTCAGGAAGACCTGGAAAAACGCCGCACCAACTACCGTGAACTGAACGACTATCAGGAACTGAAAGCCGCAGAGACAAAATAAGGAGAGCCAAATGCATCAGTGGCCAAACCCGTTTATCGAACAACGTGCCGACCCGTACATTTTACGCCATGAGGGGCAGTACTATTTTATCGCCTCCGTGCCGCAGTATGACAGGCTGGCGATCCGCCGCGCACAGTCTCTGGAAGGCTTACGTCATGCTGAAGAAGTGGTGGTCTGGCGCAAACCCGAGACCGGCCCGATGAGCCAGCTCATTTGGGCACCTGAACTGCACCACATTGACGGGAAGTGGTACATCTACTTTGCCGCGACGCACACCCAGGCGCTCGACGCGCTCGGGATGTTCCAGCACCGCATGTTTGCCATTGAATGTACCGACAGCGATCCGCTTACCGGCACGTGGGTGGAAAAAGGGCAAATCAAAACCCCGTTCGATACCTTTGCTCTGGACGCTACCACCTTTGTACATCAGGGGAAACGCTGGTATCTGTGGGCGCAAAAAGCGCCGGATATCACCGGGAACTCCAACCTTTACCTGTGCGAAATGGCGAACCCGTGGACGCTAAAAGGCGAGCCGGTGATGCTCAGCAAGCCGGAGTATGACTGGGAGTGTCGCGGATTTTGGGTTAACGAAGGCCCGGCGGTGCTGGTTCACGGCGATAAGCTGTTTATCAGCTATTCCGCCAGCGCCACCGACGAGAACTACTGCATGGGGCTACTGTGGATAGACCTGAATGCCGATCCGAAAAACCCGGCAAACTGGCACAAATCCCCGCGTCCGGTGTTCGTTACCAGCTATGAAAACCGCCAGTTCGGCCCGGGACACAACAGCTTTACGCAAACGCAGGAAGGGGAAGACGTGCTGGTGTATCACGCGCGTAATTACACCGAAATTGAGGACGATCCGCTGTACGATCCGAACCGCCACACCCGCCTGAAGCTCGTCCGCTGGAATGAAAACGGGATGCCTGATTTCGGCATCCCGCCCGCGGATACGCTGTAGTCTTTGCGGCGCGCTGGCTTACACCAGCGTGCCGTAAATCGTCAGCAGTGCCACGATCACCACCACCACAAACGACGTTTTCTTCGCCATGGAGACAGCGGCTTTCGGTGTTTCAATCTTGTCGGTATGCGGCTCACGCGCCAGCGAGAACTGCGCCAGACGCGTTAACACCTGATACTGCGAAGTATGGCGGTCAGCCAGCGAAGCAAACCACGCGGGCAGCGCTTTCTCACCATGACCAATTAACGCATACACCACGCCCACCAGACGAACCGGGAGCCAGTCGAGCACGTGCAGGATGGCATCGATGCCGGACAGCAAACGTTCATGCGGCGTCAGATAACGGGCAAGCCAGGTCTGCCAGGCGCGCAGGAACGCATACCCCATCAGCAGTACCGGCCCCCACGGGCCGCCCACCACGAACCAGAACAGCGGTGCCAGGTAGTAGCGGAAGTTAATCCACAGCAGCGCGTTCTGCAGCTCGCGCAGAAATTCGCGCTCGTCGCAGTCCGGCGGCACGCCGTGGATCATCGTCAGCTCGCTCGCCATAGCACCGCGCGCATGGGCATCATCGCGGGAGGCGGCTTTCAGGTAAGCGTGATAGTGCAAACGCACCTTGCCCGCACCAATGCACAGCACCCCAAGCAGGATCCACACCACCAGCAGCGGCACGTTGAAAAAGAGTCCGTGCAGCGAGCGCAGGAGCAGGAATGTAATCACCATCACGCCCGCCATCATCAGCAGGGTGCGCAGCATGGAAAAGTGCTTAATCCGGCGGAAAAACACCTCCAGCCGGTGATCCAGATGCCAGTGCTCGCCGAGCTTGAACAGGCGTTCAGCGATGATAACCAGCAGCATGGTAAACAACGTCATGGTATCTCCTTATTCTGACGACGCGGTGAGCATGGCGCGAAACCGGGGCCAGTCAAAGGCCGGGCCGGGATCGGTTTTTCTCTCCGGGGCAATATCACTGTGCCCCGTGATATTGTCGGCGATAGCCGGGTAGAGTCCGATAAGCGTGCGGGTCACGGCCGCTAGCTGTTGATACTGTGAATCGGTATAAGGCGTCGTATCCGTGCCTTCCAGTTCGATCCCGATAGAAAAATCGTTGCACCGTTCGCGCCCGTGATACATCGACACCCCGGCATGCCAGGCGCGCTTATCAAAGGGAACATACTGAACCACTTCACCATCGCGACGAATCAGGCAGTGAGCCGATACGCGCAGATGCGCAATTTCAGCAAAAAAGGGATGAGCATCGGGATCAATCGTTCCCGTGAATAACGCATCGATCCACGGGCCGCCAAATTCACCCGGCGGGAGACTAATATTATGAACCACCAGCAGTGTGGGCTTTTCATCCTCCGGGCGGCAATCGTGGTGCGGCGAGGGCACATGCCGCGCATCCACCAGCCATCCGTTTTCTAACAACATGCTGGAACTCCTTCTGTATGGTGCAATGACTCGGTTCAGAGTAGCATGTTTCAATATTATGATTCGTTACCAATTTGGAGTTTTATCATGCCGCCTCGCCGCTACAACCCCGACCACCGACGTGAAGCGCTTCTGGAACGTATTAATATGGATATTCCGGCAAGCGTCTCCCATGCTTTGAAAGAAGATCTGGGCGGTGACGTTAATGCTGAAAAGGATATTACCGCACAATTATTGCCAAAAGAGACGCGCTCCCACGCGGTCATCATCACCCGTGAAGACGGTGTTTTTTGCGGTAAGCGTTGGGTTGAAGAGGTCTTTACTCAACTGGCAGGCGACGATGTGCAGGTAACATGGCACGTGGAAGACGGCGATGCAGTCAAGGCCAACCAGCCGCTGTTCGAGCTGGACGGACCTTCCCGCGTCTTGCTGACCGGCGAACGTACCGCGCTCAATTTTGTACAAACGCTCTCTGGCGTTGCCAGCGAAGTGCGTCGCTACGTTGACCTGCTGGCCGGTACCCGCACTCAGCTGCTGGATACCCGCAAAACGCTGCCGGGCCTGCGCACCGCGCTGAAATATGCGGTGCTCTGCGGCGGGGGCGCAAACCATCGTCTGGGCCTGTCCGACGCCTTCCTGATTAAAGAGAACCACATTATTGCCTCTGGCTCCGTGCGTCAGGCGGTGGAGAAAGCCTTCTGGCTGCACCCGGATGTGCCGGTTGAAGTGGAAGTGGAAAACCTGGACGAGCTGGAGCAGGCGATTAAGGCCGGGGCCGATATCATCATGCTCGATAACTTCGAAACAGAGCAGATGCGCGAGGCGGTAAAACTGACAAACGGCCGGGCTCAGCTTGAAGTATCCGGGAACGTCACTTTCGAAACGATCCGTGAATTCGCCGAAACCGGCGTGGATTACATCTCCGTCGGTGCGCTAACCAAACACGTTCGCGCTCTCGACCTCTCAATGCGCTTTAAATAACGCATTCTCCCCTCTCCACCCGGAGAGGGGAATTTCTGCCCCGCTCGCAGATCCGCTGTTCTTCCCTGCAATACTGAATAAATTCTCTGAAGCCCCCTTCCCGTTCCCTTTTTTGCCCCTCGTTTCTGTTCTTTCCCGCTGACAAAGTAGCGCCACTTTGCATAAGGAGCAGATATGGACAGACAACAAGGCTTCACACTCATTGAGCTGATGGTGGTCATTGGCATTATTGCGATTCTGAGCGCCATCGGCGTCCCCGCCTATCAGAATTACCTGCGCAAGGCGGCGCTGACCGATATGCTGCAAACCTTCGTTCCCTACCGCACCGCCATCGAGCTTTGCGCGCTGGATCACGGTGGTGTGGAAAGCTGCGATGCCGGCAGCAACGGCATCCCTTCCCCCACCACGACACGCTACGTTTCAGGAATGAGCGTAGCGAAAGGGGTCGTGACCTTAACAGGACAGGAGAGTCTTAACGGGCTGACGGTAACCATGACGCCACGGTGGAGCGACGGCAACGGTATGACGGGCTGGACGCGTGACTGCAGCATCAGTGCTGACAGCGCCCTGAAGCAGGCCTGCGAAGACGTTTTCCGCTTCGACAATAACTGAGGAGCGGAAAATGAATACCGATCAACTCGTGGCGCTTTGCCTGCGCCATCACGCTCTGCTGCTCAACAGCGACAGTGACATGGTCAGCATCGCCGTTGTAGGCAACCCCGCGGCTGAACTGATGGAGGCGCTGCGTTTCGCCACCCAGAAACGAATTGATATTGAGTGCTGGAGCGCTGAGCGCATGGAAAAACAGCGACAGCTAACGTCACAATCCCATCTGCCCGTTGTTTCGCTAACGCACTCAACGGTAGATATCCTCAACCACACGCTGCAGCAGGCAATCAACCAGCGCGCCTCTGATATTCATATCGAACCGATGGAGCACGCGTGCCAGATCCGTTTACGCATCGACGGGGTTCTTTGCCCCCAGCCTCCGCTTTCCGCCTCGCTGGCAAGCCAGTTCAGCGCGCGTTTAAAAGTGCTGGGTAACCTGGATATTGCAGAGCGTCGTTTGCCACAGGACGGTCAGTTTACGATTGAGCTGGCGAACGCGCCGGTCTCGTTTCGGATCGCGACGCTTCCCTGCAGCGGCGGCGAGAAAATTGTGCTGCGTCTCCTGCATCAGGTTCAGCAGGCCCTTGAGCCAAAAGCGCTTGGCATGAGTGCTGAACAACTGGCCTGTTTTAATGAGGCCCTCCAACAGCCGCAGGGGCTAATTCTGGTTACCGGCCCTACCGGCAGCGGCAAAACCGTGACGCTGTATAGCGCGCTGCAGGCGCGTAACACCCCTGACGTCAACATCTGTAGCGTGGAGGATCCCATTGAAATCCCCCTTGCGGGATTAAACCAGACGCAGATTAATCCCCGGGCGGGTTTAACATTCCAGAGCGTGCTGCGGGCGCTGCTACGCCAGGATCCAGACATCATTATGGTCGGCGAAATTCGTGACGGTGAAACGGCAGGGATTGCCATTAATGCTGCCCAGACCGGGCACCTGGTGCTATCAACGCTGCACACCAACTCGACGACGGAAGCCCTGACTCGCCTGGAGCAGATGGGCGTGGCGCGCTGGATGATATCTTCCGCGCTGTCGATGGTGATTGCCCAGCGGCTGGTCCGGCGTCTGTGCCGGCACTGTTGCCGGGAAGCCAGCGAGCATGCTGAATTACCGCGCGCCGTATGGTCCAGACCGCTTCCACGCTGGCAGCCCATCGGCTGTGAGCGTTGTTATCACGGTTTTTATGGCCGCGTGGCCATTTTTGAGGTACTCGCGATCGACAATGCCCTGCGGCAGGCCATTGCCAGCGGGGCGGGAACAGAAGTGATAGAGGCGAGCGCCCGGCAGGCGGGAATGATTTCTCTTTTTGAGCACGGCTGCATGGCCGTCGAACAGGGGATGACCACGATCGAAGAGCTGGTGCGCGTCCTGGGCATGCCGGATGGCTGCTAATCAGCTCTGGCGCTGGCGAGCGCTCACCCTGGAAGGAGAACCCCGAAGCGGGACTCTCTGGGCCACAGACCGCAATGCCGCCTTCACCCGGCTGATGCACAGCGGCCTCCATCCTCTGACGCTGACCCGATGCGCTCAGAGACACCGCTGGCGGCCACACCACTGCTACGAGATGTTTCGCCAGCTCGCAACGCTTCTGCAGGCCGGGCTGACATTGTCCCACAGCCTGCAGATGCTGGCAGAACAACATCCGTTAAAACCGTGGCAGGCGCTGCTGCAAAGCATTGCCGATGAGCTTAGTGAGGGAGCTCCCTTTTCTGAGTCGCTAAAAAAGTGGCCAGCCGTTTTTAGCCCACTGCATGTCTCGATGGTGAAAACCGGTGAGCTCACAGGGAAGCTGGAGGAGTGCTGTCGCCAGCTCGCGCAGCAGCAAAAAGCGCAGCAGCAGCTCAGTGCGAAAGTGAAAAAGGCGCTGCGCTACCCGGCGATCGTCCTGACGCTGGCTGTAGTGGTTGTGCTGGCGATGGTCACCCTGGTCCTGCCCGAGTTTGCCGCGATCTACAAAACGTTTAGCACTCCGCTTCCGCTGCTGACGCAAATGGTCATGGGGATGGCCGCATTTATGCGGTTATATGCCCTTGCGTTGTTCGCCGCGTTACTCGCGCCCTTAGCCACCGCCTGGACTCTGCGGCAGAACCCTCGCTGGCAGCGCATCCTGATGCTCACTCCCGTGTGCGGCGCACTGGCAAAAGGTCAAAAACTGGGACATATCTTTACCGTGCTGTCACTCACGCAACAGGCGGGCATCCCCTTTTTACAGGGCCTGGCGAGTGCAGAGGAAACTGTTGAGAGCCGGTACTGGCAGGGAATACTTCGCGGCGTGCGAGAGGACATTGAAAAAGGCCTCCCCGTCTGGTCATCCTTTCAGAAAGCGGCCATCTTTACCCCGCTGTGCATTCAGCTTTTACGAACCGGCGAAATGTCAGGTGCGCTGGACATCATGCTGGCAAACCTCGCCCGACATCACACGGAACAGACCTTTCAACGGGCAGATAGCCTGGCGGCACTTCTCGAGCCAGTGCTTCTGATTGTGACGGGGGTCATTATCGGTACGCTGGTGGTGGCAATGTACCTGCCGATTTTCCATCTGGGGGATGCGATGAGCGCGGGTTAGCGCAAAACAGTGCTGGCGCATGGGCATGCGCCAGCGAAAACCATTACAGGCTATTGAATACGCGGTTTTCCTGTTCCTGAACGCGAATAAACGTTGTACGTTTCGTCAGCTCTTTCAGGCGGGATGCCCCAACGTAGGTGCAGGCCGAGCGCAGGCCGCCGAGGATATCGCGCGCGGTGTATTCAACCGGGCCGCGCAGAGGCAGCTTCACGGTTTTGCCTTCTGCCGCACGGTATTTTGCCACGCCACCGACGTGACGGGTCATCGCGGATTCAGAGCTCATGCCGTAGAACAGCATAAATTTCTCGCCGTTCTCTTCAACCACGGTACCACCGCTCTCTTCGTGGCCTGCCAGCATACCGCCGAGCATCACGAAGTCCGCACCGCCACCGAAGGCTTTCGCAACATCACCCGGCATGGTGCAACCGCCGTCGCTGATGATCTGGCCGCCGAGCCCGTGCGCCGCGTCGGCACATTCAATGACGGCGGAGAGCTGCGGATAACCGACGCCGGTTTTGACGCGTGTGGTGCATACGGAGCCCGGGCCAATACCTACTTTCACGATATCTGCACCGGAAAGGATCAGCTCTTCACACATTTCACCGGTCACCACGTTGCCCGCGATGATGGTTTTCGTCGGCCAGGCCTCGCGCGCCTTGCTGACGAACTGCACGAAGTGCTCGGAGTAACCATTCGCCACATCAATGCAAACGAAGTTGAGTGCCGGGTTAGCCTTCAGGATCTGTTTGGTCTTCTCGAAATCCGCATCGGAGGTGCCGGTAGAGACCATCACATGCTTCACCACATCAGCAGACGCGGACGCAACAAACGCATTCCACTCTTCAGGGCTGTAATGTTTGTGCACGGCGGTGAGAATGTCGAACTGTGCCAGGGCGGTGGCCATCTCAAAGGTTCCCACAGTATCCATGTTGGCAGCGATGATCGGCACGCCAGACCAGGTCTGACCGGAATGCTTAAAGGTGAATTGACGTTCGAGTTCAACGTCTGAGCGACTTTTCAGTGTAGAGCGTTTAGGGCGGATAAGAACGTCTTTGAAACCTAACTTCAGATCTTCTTCGATACGCATGTGCGGATTCCTGGGGTTAGAGGCAAATATGTTAAAAGCACAACTCCAGTGACGTTATCATACGCACTAATACCTGCTCCGCAAGACTGCGAAATTCTCTTTTTTTACGCTACAATCCTATAAATTTACCTGGTAAAAAGCCGGTAAACGGGGCTAAACAGTGGCTGGCGCACGTAAGAATTTTAATCAACTGATTTTAAAAATGAATAATTCCCAGGATTTGATTTAATGGGGTATATCGTCGCATTAACTGGCGGCATCGGTAGTGGTAAAAGTACCGTTGCGGACGCTTTCTCTCGTTTGGGTATCACGATTATCGATGCCGATATCATTGCCCGCCAGGTGGTAGAGCCCAATACACCCGCGCTAAAGGCCATCGCAGAACATTTTGGTCAGGCCATCATCAATGCCGATGGCACACTGAATCGCCGTCAGCTTCGCGAATGCATTTTTTCCGATTCCGCGGAAAAAGCCTGGCTTAATAGCCTTCTCCACCCCATCATCCACCTGGAAACTCAGCGTCAGATCGCTGCGGCCCGCTCGCCCTATGTCTTATGGGTGGTTCCGCTACTGGTTGAAAATCAGCTGCAGAAGAAAGCCGATCGGGTGCTGGTGATTGATGTCTCTCCCGAAACGCAAATCCAGAGAACCATGACGCGCGACCATGTCTCGCGGGAGCATGCTGAACACATTCTTGCCGCTCAGGCTACGCGCGCTCAGCGCCTTGCCGTGGCGGATGATGTCATTGATAATAACGGCGCACCAGATGCCATTGCATCGGATGTTGCCCGTCTGCACGCGCAGTATCTGACGTTTGCCGCGCAGGCCGTTGCACAGGAAAAACCATAATGTCGACACACATCCTTTTTGAGCATCCGCTCAACGAAAAAATGCGCACCTGGCTGCGCATCGAATTCCTCATTCAGCAGCTTTCACAACATCTGCCGGTTAACGATCACGCTACGGCGCTGCACTTCTTCCGCAACGTAGGCGATCTGCTGGATGTGATTGAACGCGGCGATGTCCGCACAGAATTACTCAAAGAGCTGGAGCGCCAGCAGCGTAAATTACAGGCATGGGCTGAGGTTCCGGGGGTGGATGTAAGCCGTATCGATTCCCTTCGTCAGCAGCTTAAAACCAGCAGCAGCATCCTGATGGCCGCGCCGCGCGTCGGGCAGTTTTTGCGTGAAGACCGCCTGATTGGCCTGGTCCGCCAGCGTCTGAGCATCCCTGGCGGCTGCTGTAGCTTCGACCTGCCGACGCTGCATATGTGGCTACATATGCCACAGGCGCAGCGTGACGCGCAGGTGAACAGCTGGCTGGCAAGCCTGGAGCCGATGCACCAGACGCTGTCGCTGATCCTCGATCTGATTCGTAACTCTGCACCGTTCCGCAAGCAAACCAGCCTGAATGGTTTCTTCCAGGATAACGGTGATGATGCCGATCTTCTGCGTCTCAATCTGTCTCTTGGCGAACAGCTTTACCCACAGATTTCCGGGCATAAGAGCCGCTTTGCGATTCGCTTTATGCCGCTGGACAGTGAAAATGGCACCGTGCCGGAACGTCTCGATTTTGAACTGGCCTGTTGTTAAGGAGTGCCGATGTCTGATGTCACCACCGTAAACTGCCCTACCTGTGGCAAAACCGTTGTCTGGGGCGAAGTGAGTCCGTTCCGCCCATTCTGCTGCAAACGCTGCCAGCTTATTGACCTGGGCGAATGGGCGGCGGAAGAGAAACGCATTCCGAGTAAAGGCGATCTCTCCGACAGCGACGACTGGAGTGAAACCCAGCAGTAATCTGTAAAGCCTGCTGGCGCGTCGCTCAGCAGGCCTACGGTTGTGCGACTAACCGCAGGATCACAGGTTCATTAGCTGGCGGGAATTTTTCGGCATCACTTGCCTGAAGCGCCACCCAGTTACCCGGCTGCCCCTCTTTTCCCCAGGGTTCACCTTCCCAGTTTTCCACTAGCCAGAACCACAGCGTGATGTGCCTGTCCGGAAACTGGTACTCAAGCTTATCAAACAGCGTAGCGCCAAGCGGAGTGATCCCCACCTCTTCCTGAAGTTCCCGAACCAGCGCCTCTTCCGGTGTTTCACCTGACTCGATTTTACCGCCCGGAAACTCCCACTTGTTCGCCATATGGGCGTCGGCAGCACGCTGGGTGATGAAGATTTGGTTTTGCGGGTTGCGAATAATCCCGACGGCAATTTGCAGTATTTTCATATTGTTACTTCCATAAAAAAGGCGCAGATGTCTGCGCCTTTTTGTTTTTTATGAACTTAGCTCAGACGGCCGTGGCACGCCTTGTACTTTTTACCGGAACCACACGGGCACGGATCGTTACGACCCACTTTACGATCGCCGGTCTGCGCGGCGATCGCCGCTGCGGCTTCGCTGTCGTCGGTCTGATGACTCAGCTGTTGCATTTGTGCCAGACGCTCGGCTTCTTCACGACGCTGCTGCTCCATCGCTTCCACTTCTTCCGGCATACGCACCTGAACCTTGCTCAGGGTGCTGATCACTTCGTACTTCAGTGACTCCAGCATAGACGCAAACATGGAGAAGGATTCACGCTTGTATTCCTGCTTCGGATCTTTCTGCGCATAGCCACGCAGGTGGATACCCTGACGCAGGTAGTCCATCGCCGCCAGGTGCTCTTTCCACAGGGAGTCCAGAGTCTGCAGCATCACGCCTTTTTCGAAGTGACGCATCATTTCAGCGCCAACAACCTCTTCCTTACGCTTGTAAACGTCCAGCGCGGTTTCAAAGATACGTTCACGCAGGGTCTCTTCGTGCAGCTCAGGCTCTTTGTCCAGCCACTCTTTGATTGGCAGTTCGAGGTCAAAGTCATTTTTCAGACGTTCCTGCAGGCCTTCAATATCCCACATCTCTTCCAGAGACTGCGGTGGAATATGCGCGTCGATGGTGGCTTTGAACACATCTTCACGAATGCTGTTGATGGTTTCGCTCACATCGGACACGTCCAGCAGTTCGTTACGCTGGGTGTAGATCGCACGGCGCTGATCGTTAGCCACGTCATCATATTCCAGCAGCTGCTTACGAATATCGAAGTTACGGCTTTCCACTTTGCGCTGTGCGTTAGCGATCGCTTTGGTGACCCACGGGTGCTCAATAGCTTCGCCAGGTTTCATCCCCAGCTTACGCATCATGCCGGACACGCGGTCGGAGGCAAAAATACGCATCAGCGCATCTTCCATAGACAGGTAGAACCGGGATGAACCGGCATCACCCTGACGACCCGCACGACCACGCAGCTGGTTATCGATACGACGGGATTCATGACGTTCTGTACCGATGATGTGCAGACCGCCGGACGCCAGAACGGCGTCATGACGAACCTGCCAGTCGGCTTTGATCTGGGCAATCTGTTCTGGCGTTGGGTTTTCCAGCTCCGCCACTTCAGCCTGCCAGCTACCGCCCAGCATAATGTCGGTACCACGACCCGCCATGTTGGTGGCGATGGTTACGGCAGCCGGATAACCCGCCTGCGCAACGATGTCCGCTTCTTTGGCGTGGAATTTGGCGTTAAGAACGTTGTGTTGGATACCCGCTTTCGTCAGCTCGTGCGAAACCACTTCGGATTTCTCGATGGAGATGGTCCCCACCAGAACCGGCTGGCCATTGGCAGTACGGTCGCGAATATCTTCGATGATCGCCTGAATTTTTTCCGCTTCGGTCATGTACACCAGGTCCGGCATATCCTTACGGATCATCGGACGGTTGGTTGGAACGACCACGGTATCCAGCTTGTAGATAGAGCTGAATTCAAACGCTTCGGTATCGGCAGTACCGGTCATCCCCGCCAGCTTCTCGTACAGACGGAAGTAGTTCTGGAAGGTGATAGACGCCAGCGTCTGGTTTTCATTCTGAATATCCACGCCTTCTTTGGCTTCCACAGCCTGGTGCAGACCGTCAGACCAGCGACGTCCCTGCATGGTACGGCCGGTGTGCTCATCGACGATGATCACTTCGCCGTCTTTTACGATGTAGTCGACGTCGCGGGTGAACAGCGCGTGGGCACGCAGCGCGGCGGTCACGTGGTGCATCAGCATAATGTTGCTCGGGGAGTACAGAGACTCGCCCTCTTCCATAATGCCTTCAGCGACCAGCAGCTCTTCAATTTTCACCAGACCACGTTCGGTCAGGTTCACCTGGCGCGCTTTTTCATCAACGGAGAAGTGGCCTTCACCCTGGAAGGTATCCGAGTCCTCTTTCTCCTGACGCAGCAGGTGTGGAATGATTTTGTCGACCTTACGGTACATCTCGGAGCTGTCTTCAGCCGGGCCGGAGATGATAAGCGGAGTACGCGCTTCATCGATCAGGATGGAGTCCACCTCATCCACCAGCGCATAGTGCAGTTTACGCTGTACGCGTTCTTCCGGGCTGAACGCCATGTTGTCACGCAGGTAGTCGAAGCCGTATTCGTTGTTGGTGCCGTAGGTGATGTCCGCGTTATACGCTTCACGCTTGGCTGGCGCAGGCAGGCCGGACATGTTGATGCCGACGGTCATACCGAGGAATTCGAACAGTGGACGGTTGTTTTCGGCGTCACGCTGCGCCAGATAGTCGTTGACGGTTACCACGTGAACGCCTTTACCGGTCAGCGCGTTCAGGTAAGCCGGCAGCGTTGCGGTCAGGGTTTTACCTTCACCGGTACGCATTTCCGCGATGCAGCGCTCGTTAAGCACCATACCGCCCAGCAGCTGAACGTCGAAGTGACGCATGCCGAATACGCGCTTACTCGCTTCACGCACAACAGCAAACGCTTCCGGGATCAGGCTTTCTAAGGTTTCGCCTTTTTCCAGACGCGCACGGAATTCCGCCGTTTTCGCTTTCAGCTCATCATCAGAGAGCTTCTCCATCGCCGGTTCCATACCGTTGATGACGGCAACAGCTTTGCGCATACGGCGCAGGGTACGATCGTTACGACTACCAAAAACTTTAGTTAACAATTTGATTAGCATAATAAATTCTCAAACGCCCCATCGTGGGCAGATAAATTAAGGTATTGAAAAAGTTAATTTAGCTGAGGCGTTGCGGCCCGGCACGAATGCCGTGAGTCTGGCTAATCCAGGTTGAAACAGAGAATGAGACAGGCGGAACGAGCGCGAGCTGCGTCGTCTGGCGAACCATAACCGGCGGCTGGCTGTCCTGCGTGAGCAGCGCGTTGAGCGTGTCCAGCAGCGCAAGATGCTGTGCCTGCACCGGAAGCGTCTCTTCCGCAACAGGCATGGCCTGTGGTGCCATCGCGAAGGAGAGATGACGGATAACCGTGCGGATAGCGTGCTGGTGCCAGTAATCAACGGAGAAATTCGGGCGGCGGCTGGCTTCAAGCCACGCGAGGTTTGTAAAGTTAACCCGCGTGTTGAGATCGTGTTTGGTGGTAGAGGTTTTCGCGGGCGTCGCCGCTTCGGCACTGTTGCTGAGCGCAGGCAAGCCGAAACTCGCCGCGACCATCCCTAATAAGAGATGCGGCCAGAAGTAACGTCTGCCAAATTGTCGCCAGCGCGTCAGTATTCCGCTCACCTGCTCCACCCAATAAGCCAGCCTTGCAGAGGCTGAGTTCAGTTATTCTTTTTAGCGCCCAGATAGTACCACTAAAGCTAATGTACATCAGCAGGAATGAGGTGCCGCCGCGGGGAAAAACGGTCAAGAATGCAGCTAACGCACACATTTTCTGCGTAAGACAAACGAGAGATAACGCCGGGGCAAACGAAGAAGGATAAAAATAAAAACGACTGGTCTTCCTGGTCGGAGAGAGTACCAGGTTAACCAGTCGATTTTTTTACGAAACGGTTTGAACCGTTACGCCAGAACCATGCTTGGTGCTTTGAAAGCCAGCGGCAGTTCAGCTTCGTCTTCGAAGGTCACATATTCCCAGGCTTCCTGTTTTGCCAGGACGGCCTGCAACAGTTTGTTGTTCAGCGCATGACCGGATTTGAACGCGGTAAATGCACCAATGATGTTGTGACCACACATGAACAGGTCGCCGATAGCATCCAGCATTTTGTGACGAACGAATTCATCTTCGAAACGCAGGCCGTCTTCGTTCAGTACGCGATAATCGTCAACAACGATGGCACAATCGAAGCTGCCGCCCAGGCACAGGCCGCGGGACTGCAGATATTCGATATCACGCATGAAGCCAAATGTACGGGCTCGGCTGATCTGGCGCATAAACGCATCAGCAGAGAAGTTCATCGCATAGCGTTGGGTGCTGGAGTCAATCGCCGGATGGTTAAAGTCGATGGTAAAGTCCAACGAGAAACCATTGTACGGTTTGAATTCAGCCCACTTGTCGCCATCTTCGACGCGAACGGTCTCTTTGATGCGTACAAATTTCTTCGCGCAGTTCAGTTCTTCGATGCCGGCATCCAGCAACAGATAGACGAACGGTGCAGCACTGCCATCCATAATCGGGATTTCTGGCGCATCGACTTCAACAATAATGTTGTCGATACCCAGACCCGCCAGGGCGGCGTTCAGGTGCTCTACGGTAGAAATCCGCACGTCATGCTCGTTCACCAGACAAGTACAGAGCATAGTATCACGCACAGATTTGGCATCGGCCGGAAAATCTACCGGTGGATTCAAGTCGGTGCGACGATAGATGACCCCGGTATTGGCCGGCGCAGGGCGTAACGTCAGCGTGACTTTCTTGCCGGTATGTAAACCGACACCAGTCGCCTGAACGATACGTTTAAGTGTCCTTTGTTTGATCATCGTATAATCTCGCCAAATTAACTATCCAACCGAGAGTGTATATCACTAACGGTGGGCCAGTTTAGCACAAAGAGCGCAAATCCCCTAATTCCAGCCAATTCTTAGTCAGCTTGCTTACGCAGGAACGCCGGGATATCCAGATAATCTGGCTCTTTCGCCGTTTGCGGCGTTGGGTCATTCACCACTTTCGCGGCCGGTTTCTGCTCCTGAGTCAGAGGAGACATACCGTGCTGCTGGTAACGATCCATTACCGGTTGCTGAGTCTGCTTGTTGGTCACTAAGGTGATCTCAGGACGTTTGTCCATACCGATACCGGTCGCAACAACGGTAACACGCAGCTCGTCGTTCATTTCAGGGTCAAGGGAAGTACCGATTACCACGGTAGCGTTGTCAGAGGCGAACGCACGGATAGTGTTACCCACGGTTTCGAACTCATCCAGACGCAGGTCGAAGCCAGCGGTAATGTTGACCAGCACGCCGCGCGCACCAGACAGATCGATATCTTCCAGCAGTGGAGAAGAGATAGCCATTTCAGCCGCTTCTTCTGCACGGTCTTCACCGCTCGCCACGCCAGAGCCCATCATCGCGTAGCCCATTTCGGACATCACGGTGCGAACGTCTGCAAAGTCAACGTTCATCAGGCCAGGACGGGTAATCAGTTCAGCGATACCCTGAACCGCACCTTTCAGCACGTCGTTTGCTGCACCGAATGCGTCCAGCAGGGAGATACCGCGACCCAGAACTTTCAACAGCTTATCGTTCGGGATGGTGATCAGCGAGTCCACATGCTTGGACAGCTCGGTGATACCCTGCTCCGCGAACGCCATACGCTTCTTGCCTTCAAAGTTGAAAGGCTTGGTCACGACAGCAACGGTCAGGATACCTAAATCTTTTGCCACTTCAGCCACAACAGGTGCTGCGCCGGTACCGGTACCGCCACCCATACCTGCTGCGATGAAGACCATGTCCGCACCTTCCAGTGCAGCGCGCAGGGCTTCACGATCTTCTTCAGCCGCATTGCGACCCACTTCCGGGTTAGCCCCTGCTCCCAGCCCTTTGGTGATACCACCGCCGATCTGGATAGTCTGGCCTACAGCCGTTTTACGCAGTGCCTGTGCATCGGTGTTAACTGCGAAGAACTCAACACCCTCAATGCGTTCACGCACCATATGCTCTACGGCGTTACCGCCGCCGCCACCGACGCCGATGACTTTAATCACCGCGTCGTTGGTCAGTTCCATAGGTTCAAACATAATTTCTCTCTCCGTTGTGCCTGTCGCCCGAGACCGCTAATTCTCTCCGGTCTCTTAAAAAAATTAAAACTCTTTTCGCAACCAGTTGTTCAGTCGTTTGACCCACGACCCCACTGAGACGCGTTTTTCCACTTCTGCTTCACCACTGAGATGAGATTCCTTCCCGTAGTGGAGCAGGCCCACGGCCGTTGAATAATACGGCTCCTGAGCATAATCCGTTAAACCGGTGATATTCAGCGGCGCACCAATACGCACCTGCGTATGGAACACGCGCTGTGCACAGGCCGCAAGACCTTCAATTTGCGCTGCGCCGCCGGTTAATACAATCCCCGCCGCAAGATGATGTTTAACGCCCTGCTGACGAAGCTGTTCCTGTAACTGTAAAATCTCTTCGTTGACCAGGTTGAGCAGCTCGGTATAGCGCGGCTCAATCACCTCTGCCAACGTCTGGCGCTGCAGGCTGCGCGGTGGACGACCACCAACGCTCGGCACTTCAACGCTCTCATCTTTGCCAACAATAGACCCCAGCGCACAGCCGTGGCGCACTTTAATCGCTTCTGCATCGCTCGGCGGCGTACCAAAAGCGTAAGCAATATCGCTGGTCACGACGTTCCCTGCGTACGGGATCACTTTGGTGTGGCGCAACGCACCGCCGGTATATACGGCAATATCCATTGTACCACCACCAATATCGACCACACAGACACCCAGTTCACGTTCATCTTCGGTCAGCACGGAATAACTTGCCGCCAGACCCGCGAAAATAAGTTGGTCAACTTTCAGGCCACAACGTTCAACGGCTTTTACAATGTTCTTCGCCATATCGTTGTGACATGTGATCAGGTGCACTTTTGCCTGCATACGTACGCCAGAAAGACCGACCGGGTTCTTGATCCCTTCCTGGTAGTCAATCGCATATTCCTGCGGGATGACATGCAGCACGCGATGCTCATCGCGGACGCGCACGGACTTCGCCGTGTGCACGACGTTTTCAACGTCTTCCTGCGTGACTTCTTCCTCAGAAATCGGCACCATACCAATTTCGTTCTGGCAGCTAATGTGCTTACCAGAAAGGGCCAGATAGACAGAAGAAATCTGGCAATCTGCCATCAATTCAGCCTGATCGATGGCGCGCTGAACGCATTTCACCACCGATTCAAGATCGTTTACCCCACCTTTATCCATACCACGGGACGGGCAACTGCCTACGCCAATGATATTGACCATACCGTCGGGCAGAACTTCCCCTACTAAAGCGGCAACCTTCGCGGTGCCAATCTCCAGTCCAACTACCAGTTTTCTGTCCGTCGCCTTGATCATTGTTGTTCTGCCTGTACCTGTGCCTGATTCTGTTGCTGATTAGGTTCCTCGACCGGAGCCGGTACCCAACCGACTGCTGCGCCTGAGTCATAGCGCAAATCAACGTAGCTTATCCGTTTGCCGTCAGTCTGTGCCTGCTGCTGTAAAACCGGGTAAAGTTCGACAAAACGCGCCAGACGCTTCATTGTGTCTCCGCGTCCCAGGTTGAGCTTAATGCCGTTCGTTAACGTCAGTTGCCAGGAACGGCGCGCCGTCATGGCAGCATCTTTTAACGTAAACCTGTCCTTCGCCAGCACCTGACCCATTTCGCGAAAACCCTGTAACACTTCGTTTTCGCTGCCTTCAGGGCCATACAACATCGGTAAATTTTGCTTGTTGACACGATCGGTCGGGACGCTGAAGGAATTTCCGTCTACGTCAACCATGTGCTGATCATTCCAACGCGCAATGGGCACATATTCAACCAGATGAATCTTCAATTCATCAGGCCATTGCTTTCTTACGCTCGCCTGTTTTATCCATGGCAGACGTTCTATCTGGCTCTGGATAATATTGACGTCCTGCGTCATAAAGGTGCCAGGCGAGCCCAGCGCCAGTATTGACTGACGAATATCGTCGTTACGCGTGTAGTGGCGCTCGCCGGTGACCACCAGCTTAGAGAGCGGCAACCGCTGCGCATCTTCCATCCAGCCCAGGACCATCCAGCCGCTGATAAACACAGTGCACAACACCCCGAGCAGGAAAATGATGCCTGCAAGACGCGTTCCATTACTGCGGCGTGAAGAGGTGTATTCGTCCTCGTCATCGCGGTTGCGCGTGTTCAATGCAGCCTGAGACATATCAGCCCGCCTGGTCCAGAATGCGTACGACTAACTGCGAGAAACTCATCCCCGCCTGACGCGCAGCCATCGGCACAAGGCTGTGACTGGTCATTCCCGGAGAGGTATTGGCTTCCAGCAAATAAAATTGCCCATCACTGTCCTGCATCACGTCGATGCGTCCCCAGCCGCGGCATCCCAGAACATGCCAGGCTTTAAGCACCAGGGACTGTAAATCTGCTTCACGCTCGGCTTCAAGACCACAAGGGCAGAAATATTGCGTCTCATCAGAGAGATACTTCGCCTCATAATCATAGAAGACTCCAGCGGGTTGGATGCGGATTGACGGTAAAATTTCTTCGCCAAGCATCGCGACGGTAAATTCTGGCCCGCTGAGCCATTTTTCAATCAGAACTTCTTCATCATGTTGAAATGCCAGTGCTAAAGCGGACGAAAGATCTTCAGCTTTGTCGACTTTGGACATTCCCACACTGGAGCCTTCCCGGCTGGGCTTTACAATAACCGGTAAGCCCAGTTCAGCAATGCGTGTATTAACGCTATCCGGCAGGCCCAATTCAAATTCGCGACGCGTCAGTGCAACCCATGGCGCAACGGGTAACCCAGCGCCCTGCCACAGGAGTTTGCTGCGCAGTTTATCCATAGAGATAGCGGAGGCCATCACGCCGCTGCCGGTGTACGGCATGCCGATCAAATCCAGAAGCCCCTGCAGGGTGCCATCTTCACCGCCGCGACCATGCAAAGCGATAAAGACTTTATCGAAACCCATGGCTTTTAATTGCGTCACGTCGACCTCTTTTGGGTCGACCAGGTGCGCATTGACGCCCCCTTCACGCAGGCCCGCGAGCACAGCCGCGCCGGAATTCAGGGAAACCTCACGCTCGGCGGAGGTGCCGCCAGACAGGACAGCAATCTTATCAGCCATGATGCTCATCCTCCTGAGTTTGCGGCTTCAGTTTGATTTCAGCTAAGGTACGGGCGATTTTGCCGATATTTCCCGCGCCCTGAATCAGAATCAAATCGTTACCTGTCAGGACCGGAGCCAGAATTTCCGCCACCTGTGCAGGGTCAGAAACCAGAATAGGGTCAACTTTACCGCGTCCACGGATGGTGCGACATAAAGAACGACTGTCTGCGCCCGGAATCGGAGTTTCGCCCGCTGAATAAACATCCAGCATTAACAGTGTATCTACCTGTGAAAGGACGCTGGCGAAATCGTCGTACAGATCGCGCGTACGCGTGAAGCGGTGCGGCTGGAAGATCATCACCAGATTCTTGTCAGGCCAGCCTGCACGTGCGGCTTTGATGGTGGCGTCCACTTCGGTCGGATGGTGGCCGTAGTCGTCCACCAGCATCGCTGTGCCGACTTTACCGTTCACGGCGTCCAGCGGGAATTCACCGAGGAAGTCGAAGCGACGGCCGGTGCCCTGGAAGCTTTCCAGCGCGCGCAGAATCGCATCATCATCAATGCCTTCTTCCGTCGCGACGGCCACTGCCGCTGCGGCATTGAGGGCGTTATGACGACCTGGCGCATTCAGCATGACGTGCAGCAGTTCTTTGTCCTGACGCGCCAGCGTGAAATGCCCCTGCGCACCAATCTGTTTGTACTCTTCCACGCGAACGTCAGCGTCTTCGCTGAAGCCGTAAGTGGTGATTTGACGACCCACGCGCGGCAGCAGCTCGCGGATCACCGGATCGTCTACGCACATCACCGCGCGTCCATAGAACGGCAGGTTGTGCAGGAAGTTGATGAAGGTCTGCTTTAGGTTTTCGAAGTCGCCCTGGTAGGTATCCATATGGTCAGCTTCGATGTTGGTGACAATCGCCACCATTGGCTGCAGGTGCAGGAACGACGCGTCGCTCTCATCCGCTTCGGCAATCAGATAACGGCTGTGGCCCAGACGCGCATGTACGCCTGCGGCTTTGACCAGACCGCCGTTGACGAAGGTCGGATCGAGACCCGCTTCCGCATAAATACTGGAGACCATCGCCGTGGTCGTGGTTTTACCGTGGGTCCCGGCAATAGCGATGCCGTGACGGAAACGCATCAGTTCCGCCAGCATTTCTGCACGGCGGATCACCGGAATGCGCGCTTCATGCGCGGCAACGATTTCCGGATTGTCAGAGGAGATGGCGCTTGAGACCACCACCACGCTCGCATCGCGCACGTTTTCCGGACGATGGTTGAAATAGATAGTCGCCCCAAGCGACGCCAGTTGCTGCGTAACAGGGTTTGGCGCCAGGTCAGACCCGCTGATCTGATAGCCTTCGTTAGCTAACACTTCGGCAATACCGCCCATGCCAGCACCACCGATGCCAACAAAGTGAATGTGCCGGACGCGACGCATCTCGGGCACGATTGAACGCAGTTTTGCCAGTTGTTGTGTATTCATTCTCTAAACGCCATCGACTACTTAAAATTCGTGCCGCGCTTCACGCGCTGCGAGGGTTAAGCCTGGGCTGCCAGGCTCACTTCTTTTGCCACCCGTTCCGTCGCATCAGGGATAGCGGCCGCGCGCGCGCGTTGCGCCATCTCCAGCAGTGCGTCTCTGTTCCAGCCCGCCAGGGTGGTGGCGACCGCGTCGGCGGTAAATTGTGGCTGTTCAAAAATTTTCGCCGCGCCAGCTTTCTCAAGCGGCAACGCATTCCAGTACTGCTGTCGGTCTTTGTGCTGGAACGGCACAAACAGGGCAGGCAGACCGGCGGCGGCGATCTCGCTCACCGTCAGGGCGCCTGAACGACAGACCACGACATCGGCCCAGGCATACGCTGCCGCCATGTCGTCGATAAACTCGGTGACTTTATGCTGCGGCTGACCTTCGTCTGCATAAGCCTGCTCAACGGTCTGCTGAGCACCTTTTCCGCTCTGGTGCCAGATCGTCACGGCATCCCCCAGCTTTGCGGCAACCTGCGGCATCGTCTGGTTTAAGATACGCGCGCCCTGAGAGCCGCCGACGACCAGTACACGCACCGGCCCTTCACGGCCCGTCAGGCGAGCGTCCGGCAGCGGCAGCGCCAGCACGTCCACACGCACCGGGTTACCTACCACGTCCGCTTTCGGGAACGCGCCGGGAAACGCCTGCATAACTTTGGTGGCGATTTTCGCCAGCCACTTGTTGGTCAGACCGGCAATACCGTTCTGCTCATGCAGCACAACGGGAATACCTAACGACCACGCCGCCAGCCCGCCAGGACCCGAGACATAGCCGCCCATGCCCAGCACCACATCCGGCTTAAAGCGCTTCATGATGGTGCGCGCCTGACGCCAGGCGTTAAAAATACGCACCGGTGCCAGCAGCATTGCCTTGAGGCCTTTGCCCCGAAGGCCGGAAATACGAATAAAGTCGATCTCGATACCGTGCTTCGGTACCAGATCGGCTTCCATGCGGTCTGCGGTTCCCAGCCAGCGTACCTGCCAGCCCTGATCCATTAAATGGTGCGCAACCGCCAGTCCCGGGAACACGTGTCCGCCGGTACCGCCTGCCATCACCATTAACCGCTTCGGTTGATTCATCGTGAACCTCGTGTAAACGCCTGGGCTTTTTCCAGACGCGTCTCATAATCTATACGCAACAAAAACATGATGGCCGTCGACATAATCAACAGACTGGAACCACCATAACTGATCAACGGCAACGTCAGACCTTTGGTCGGCAGCATACCCGCTGCGGCCCCGACGTTAACCAATGCCTGGAAGCTAAACCAGATACCAATTGAACAGGCTAAGAATCCTGAGAAGCGGTGATCGATCTCCAGCGCTTTCCGGCCGATGGACATGGCGCGGAAAGCGACGAAGAATACCATTAATAGCGCTAATACCACACCGATATAACCCAGTTCTTCCGCAATAATGGAGAAGATGAAGTCAGTGTGCGCTTCCGGTAAATACTCCAGTTTCTGTACCGAGTTACCCAGACCCTGTCCCCAGACTTCGCCGCGACCAAAGGCCATCAGCGACTGAGTCAGCTGATAACCGCTGCCGAACGGATCTTCCCACGGGTTCCAGAACGAGGTTACACGGCGAATACGGTAAGGCTCGGCGAGGATCAGCAGCACAACCGCCGAAATCCCCATTCCGATGATAGCGATGAACTGCCACAGCTTCGCGCCCGCCAGGAACAGCATCGCCAGGGTGGTAACGAACAGCACGACAACGGTACCGAGGTCAGGCTGCGCCAGCAGTAATACCGCCAGCACCAGAATCACGCCCATCGGTTTTAAGAAGCCGCGCAGGTTGTTACGCACTTCATCTACCTTACGCACCAGGTAGTTAGCCAGGTAGCAGAACAGGGAGAGCTTGGTAAATTCCGCAGGCTGAATACGCAGCGGGCCAAAGGCGATCCAGCGCGATGCCCCGTTAACAGAGCTCCCCACCACCAGTACGATCAGCAGCATAATAATCGAGGCGATCAGCATCGCCGTACTGTGCCGCTGCCAAAACTCCATTGGCAGACGCAAGGTCACCAGCGCCAGGCAAAACGCCAGGATGATGTACAGACCATCACGCTTGGCAAACAGGAAAGGATCGTTCGCCAGACGCTGCCCGACGGGCATTGAGGCGGACGTCACCATAATAAAGCCGACCGCTGCCAGCCCCATCGTGAGCCAGAACAGCGTGCGATCGTACATGACCAGGCTGTCGTTATCTTTTTGACGAGAGCCCATCACCCAGCCTTTGAGCGCCGCAAACAGCCATGCCAGGATCCCAAATCCTGGCAGGCGCGGCATTTTCAGGCGAGGGAGAGATAAACGCATCAGCCTAACTCCTTCGCCAGGCGGGTAAAGACATCACCACGCTGTTCGAAATTCTTGAATTGATCGAGGCTGGCGCAGGCCGGAGAGAGCAGCACCATATCGCCTGGCTTCACGCGAGGAGCAATCAGCCGCATCGCCTGTTCCATGGTTTCGGTTTGCTCGGCGACCTCAGGGCGCACTGCAGCCAGCTCGCTGCCGTCACGGCCGAAGCAGTACAGACGGACGTTATCACCGGAAAGATACGGTTTCAGGGAGGAGAAATCCGCTGATTTACCGTCGCCACCCAGCAGCAAATGCAGCGTGCCGTCAACGTGCAGGCCGTTCAGCGCGGCCTCCGTGCTGCCCACGTTGGTGGCTTTAGAGTCGTTGATCCAGCGTACGCCGTTGTGCTCCAGCGCCAGCTGGAAACGGTGTGCCAGCCCAGAAAACGTGGTTAATGCTTTCAGGCTGGAGGAGCGTGGCAGCCCTACTGCATCTGCCAGCGCCAGCGCCGCCAGGGCATTGGTATAGTTGTGCTGACCAGTGAGCTTCATCTCTTTCACGTTCAGCACTTTTTCACCCTTCACGCGCAGCCAGGTTTCGCCCAGCTGGCGGTTCAGGTGGTAATCCCCCATCGTGATACCGAAGCTGATGCAGCGATCGTCTGCGCCACGCACCGGCATGGTCAGCGCGTCATCGGCATTCACTACGCAGACTTTGGCATTCTCATAAACGCGCAGCTTGGCGGCACGATACTGCTGCAGACCAAATGGATATCTGTCCATGTGATCTTCAGTCACGTTGAGGATTGTCGCAGCCGCAGCGTGCAGGCTGGAGGTTGTTTCCAGCTGGAAGCTGGAAAGCTCGAGAACATACAGCTCACAGCCTTTATCCAACAGCATCAGAGCGGGTAAACCAATGTTACCGCCAACGCCGACGTTCATGCCCGCCGCTTTCGCCATTTCACCCACCAGGGTAGTGACGGTGCTTTTACCGTTAGAACCGGTAATGGCGATAACGGGCGCCTGCGCTTCGCGGCAGAACAGCTCAATATCGCCGACAATCTCAACGCCCGCATCCGCGGCAGCGCTCAGTGAAGGATGCGCCAGCGCCATACCCGGGCTGGCGACAATCAGATCGGCTGCCAGCAGCCAGTCATCATTCAGACCACCAAGGTGGCGTTCAACCTGTTCAGGCAGTTTGTCCAGACCCGGCGGAGAGACACGCGTATCCATCACGCGCGGCGTCACGCCACGCGCGAGGAAAAAGTCCACGCAGGAGAGCCCCGTAAGGCCCAGCCCGATGATAACGACTTTTTTGCCCTGGTAATCTGCCATGATTAACGTACCTTCAGCGTTGCCAGGCCAATCAGCACCAGCATCAGCGAAATAATCCAGAAGCGCACAATCACGCGCGGCTCCGGCCAGCCTTTCAGTTCATAGTGGTGGTGAATCGGCGCCATACGGAAGATGCGCTGACCGCGCAGCTTGAAGGAACCGACCTGCAAAATCACCGACAGGGTTTCAACCACAAACACGCCGCCCATGATCACCAGCAGGAACTCCTGACGCAGCAGTACGGCGATAATGCCGAGCGCACCGCCCAAAGCCAGAGAACCGACGTCCCCCATAAAGACCTGCGCCGGATAGGTGTTGAACCACAGGAAGCCCAGCCCCGCGCCGACGATCGCCGTACAGACGATCACCAGCTCACCCGCGTGGCGCAGATAAGGGATGTGCAGGTAGTTCGCAAAGTTCATGTTACCGGTCGCCCATGCCACCAGCGCAAAACCGGCGGCCACAAAGACGGTTGGCATAATGGCCAGGCCATCCAGACCGTCGGTCAGGTTTACGGCGTTGCCGGTACCGACAATCACAAAGTAGGCCAGCAGGATGTAGAACAGCCCCAGCTGTGGCATCACGTCTTTAAAGAACGGCACGACCAGCTCGGTGGCTGGCGTATCTTTCCCGGCCAGATACAGCGCGAAGGCCACGCCCAGCGCAATCACCGACATCCAGAAATATTTCCAGCGGGCAATCAGGCCTTTGGTGTCTTTACGAACAACTTTGCGGTAGTCATCAACAAAACCGATGATCCCGTAACCCACCAGTACCGTCAGAACGCACCAGACGTACGGGTTGGAGGGATAGGCCCACAGCAGCACGGAAACGACGATGGCGGTCAGGATCATGATCCCGCCCATGGTCGGCGTACCGCGTTTGCTGAAGTGCGATTCCGGACCGTCGTTACGTACAACCTGACCGAAAGAGAGTTTTTGCAGACGGGCAATCATGCGCGGGCCCATCCACAACGAGATGAACAGCGCAGTCAGCAGGCTGACGATGGCGCGAAACGTCAGATATGAAAAGACGTTAAAGCCTGAATAATATTTGACCAAATGTTCGGCCAGCCAAACTAACATGTCCCGTTCTCCTGTAATGCGTGCACAACCTCTTCCATGGCGGCACTACGTGAACCTTTCACTAACACAGTCACAATTTGTTTTTCTGCAATCAACGCTTTAAGGCGCTCTATCAACGCGGCTTTGTCAGCAAAATGCTCGCCAACGCCGCTGGCATAGCTAATCGCCTGGCTCAGTTTTCCTGCGCTCAGCACACAGTCCAGCCCCGCCGCTTTCGCCGCTTCACCGACCTGGATATGACAGGCTTCGCTTTCGTCGCCCAGCTCTGCCATATCGCCAACCACCATGATGCGATAGCCCGGCATTTCAGATAACACCTGCACCGCCGCCGTCATCGAGCCAACGTTCGCGTTGTAGGAGTCATCCAGCAGCAGCTTATTTTCCGAAAGCTGAATCGGGAACAGACGTCCCGGCACGGCTTTCAGGTTCGCCAGCCCGGTTTTAATCGCTTCATGCGACGCGCCCACCGCCGTCGACAACGCCGCCGCCGCAAGCGCATTGGCGATGTTATGGCGACCCGGCAGCGGCAGCAGCACATCGACACCACCCGTTGGGGTGGTGAGGGTGAATTCTGTGCCGTGCGACGTCACGTGGATATTGGTCGCGGTAAAATCACTGTTGACCGCATTCGGCGAGAAGCGCCAGGTTTTACGCGAACCAATAATGCTCTGCCAGTTCAGCCAGTCGTTGTTATCGGCGTTCAGGATGGCGATACCGTCATCCGGCAGGCCGGTGTAAATCTCACCTTTGGCTTTTGCTACGCCTTCCAGCGAGCCAAAGCCTTCCAGATGCGCAGCCGCGAGGTTATTCACCAGTGCGGCTTCCGGGCGAGTCAGGCTCACGGTCCAGGCGATTTCGCCCTGGTGGTTTGCCCCTAACTCGATCACCGCAAATTCATGTTCTTTGGTCAGGCGGAGTAATGTCATCGGCACGCCGATGTCATTATTGAGGTTGCCCGCGGTATAAAGCGTATTCCCGCACTGGCTGAGGATCGCCGCCGTCATCTCTTTCACCGACGTCTTGCCTGATGATCCCGTCAGGGCGACAACGCGCGCAGGGACCTGCTGACGGACCCAGGCGGCCAGCTCACCGAACGCGAGACGCGTATCTTTCACCACAATTTGCGGCAGATCGATATCCAGCTTGCGGCTGACCAGCAGCGCACCGGCGCCGTTCTCTTTGGCCTGTTCAGCAAAATCATGCGCGTCAAAACGCTCGCCTTTCAGCGCCACAAACAGACAGCCTGCGGAGATTTTGCGGGTGTCCGTCGTGACGGCATCAATCGTCAGGTCTTGCCCGTGCAGGTCGCCCTGCAGAATGGCAGCGGCCTGGCTTAACGTGATGCTAATCATGCCACGACTCCCAGCAGACGTGCTGCCGTTACGCGGTCCGAGTAGTCCAGACGGCGATTGCCAACGATCTGATAATCTTCATGGCCTTTACCCGCCAGCAGGACTACATCATTCTCCCGCGCCTGCATGATGGTGTTAGTCACGGCTTCCGCACGGCCTTCCACCACGCGAGCGCGGCCCGCGTCCAGCATGCCCGCCAGAATGTCATTGATGATGGCGCGCGGCTCTTCCGTACGCGGGTTGTCATCGGTGACTACCGGAATATCTGCAAACTGCTCGGCAATAGCCCCCATCAGCGGGCGTTTGCCTTTGTCGCGATCGCCGCCGCAGCCAAACACGCACCAGAGCTTCCCTGTGCAGTGCAGGCGCGCCGCTTCCAGCGCTTTTTCCAGCGCGTCCGGCGTGTGGGCATAATCAACCACAACGGTCGGCTTGCCCGGCGCGCTGAACACTTCCATACGGCCGCAAACCGGCTGCAGACGCGCTGAGGTTTTCAGCAGCTCAGCCATTGGATAACCCAGCGCGAGCAGCGTCGCCAGCGCCAGCAGCAGGTTGCTGACGTTAAACGCGCCCATCAGGCGGCTTTCAATTTCGCCTTCACCCCAGGAAGAGGCAAAGCGGATTGTCGCCCCGCTGTCGTGGTAATTCACTTCAACCGCCTTCAGCCAGCGGCCGTGGCAGTTCGGATTGATATGGTCTTCCATCGACACTGCAACCGCATCCGGCAGCTTCGCCAGCCAGCGGCGGCCCACTTCGTCGTCGGCGTTGATGATGGCTTGTCCGTAATGGTGAGTAGAGAACAGCAGCCATTTCGCGGCTTCGTAATGCTCCATATCACCATGATAATCAAGATGATCGCGGCTCAGATTGGTAAACACGGAAGCGGCAAATTTCAGCGCCGCGACGCGGTGCTGTACCAGACCGTGCGAAGAGACTTCCATCGCAGCAAAGGTTGCCCCCTGCCCTGCCAGACCGGCAAGCACATGCTGTACGTCTACCGCGGAACCGGTGGTGTTTTCCGTCGGGCTCACTTTGCCCAGCAGGCCATTACCCACGGTCCCCATCACCGCACCGGTTTCACCCAGCAGCTGGGCCCACTGCGCCATCAGCTGCGTGGTGGTGGTTTTACCGTTGGTACCCGTCACGCCAACCAGGCGCAGCTGGTCGGAAGGTTCGTGATAAAAACGCCCCGCCAGTGCGGAAAGACGCTCGTTTAACTGGCTGAGATAGATAACCGGCACCCCGTGCATTTCACGGATCTCACCGTCGGTTGCCTCATCTTTAGCCTCAGCAATAATGGCAGCCACACCTTGCGCAATCGCCTGCGGGATATAACGACGCCCGTCCGCCTGATGACCGACCACCGCCACAAAAAGATCGCCAGAAGCAGCCACGCGGCTGTCCAGTATCATCTCTCGCAGTGCTCGCTCCGGTGCATTTGGCACCCACGGAGCGAGAAGGTCGCGCAAATTACGATCTGCCACCTGTACCCTCGCCTTGATTAATTACAAATTCACTTTTTTCGCCCGTCGCCAGCGCATCTGGTTCAATGTTCATGGTACGTAACACGCCGCCCATGATAGCCCCGAACACAGGCGCGGAGACGGCGCCGCCGTAGTATTTACCCGCCTGTGGATCGTTAATCACGACCACCAGCGCAAAACGCGGATTGCTTGCAGGCGCAACGCCTGCGGTATAGGCAATGTATTTGTTGATATAGCGGCCATCCGGCCCCACTTTTTTCGCCGTACCGGTCTTGATAGCGATGCGATAACCTTTGATTGCCGCCTTCACGCCGCCGCCGCCGGGCAGCGCCACGCTTTCCATCATATGAACAACAGTACGGACGGTCGATTCCGGGAAGATACGCTCACCGGGAACCGGTGGATCAACTTTGGTAATCGACAGCGGACGATAGACGCCATAGCTGCCGATCGTTGCGTAGACTCGCGCTAACTGTAACGGTGTCACCATTAGCCCGTAGCCGAAAGAGAAGGTGGCCCTCTCTATGTCAGACCACCGTTGTTTTTGAGGATATAAGCCACTGCGTTCTCCGACCAACCCCAAATTGGTCGCCTTTCCAAGCCCAAAACGTGAGTAAGTCTCTACTAACGCTGAGGACGGCATCGCTAACGCCAGCTTTGAAACACCGACGTTACTCGACTTCTGTAACACCCCGGTCAGGGTCAATTCGCTGTAGCGCGCCACGTCTTTGATTTCGTGACCGTTAATTCGGTAAGGAATGGTATTCAGTACGGTATTTTCATTAACGATACCGCGCTGAAGTGCAGTCATGACGACCATCGGCTTAACGGTCGAACCCGGTTCGAACACGTCGGTGATGGTACGGTTACGCATAATATCCTTTTGCGTACCGGTAAGATTGTTAGGGTTGTAGGACGGGCTATTGGCCATCGCCAGCACTTCACCCGTGTTGACATCAACTAACACGGCACTGCCCGATTCCGCTTTGTTAAAGGCCACGGCGTTGTTCAGCTCGCGGTAAACCAGCGCCTGTAACCGCTCATCGATACTCAGCGCAAGGTTGTGTGCTGCCTGGCTGTCCGTTGAGGAAATATCCTCGATCACGCGACCATAGCGGTCTTTACGCACAATGCGCTCACCGGGCTGACCGGTCAGCCATTTATCAAAGCTTTTTTCAACGCCCTCAATCCCCTGGCTATCAACGTTAGTAAAGCCAATGAGGTGAGCAGTCACTTCGCCGGATGGATAGTACCGGCGGGATTCTTCGCGAAGATGGATCCCCGGCAGCTTCAATTTTTTGATGTAGTCCGCCATGTCAGGATTCACCTGACGCGCCAGATAGATAAAGCGCCCTCTCGGGTTGGTATTCACGCGTGAAGATAACTGGTCCAGCGGCATCTTCAGCGCATCCGCAAGGGCCTTCCACCGGTTATCAAGCGTGATGCCGCCAGCATCATGCAGTTCTTTCGGATCGGCCCAGATAGCCTTCACCGGCACGCTCACCGCCAGCGGACGACCCGAGCGGTCGGTGATCATCCCGCGGGATGTCGACACTTCCTGGACGCGCAGAGAGCGCATATCGCCCTGGCGTACCAGCATGTCAGGGGCGACGATTTGTAGCCAGGCCACGCGGCCCAGCAGGAAACCCAGCGCCAGTAAAATGCAGCCGCAAAGCAACGCAAAACGCCAACTGACAAAGTTGGCCTGTTCTTCCTGACGTTTTGGTTTTAGCGTTTTTGCCGCTGCTTTCATGCGTCGCGTTTTCCCTTATTTTTGTACTACGATATTTTCCTGCGAAGGATCAACATGCTGCAGTTGCAGCTTTTCCGTTGCGATCCGTTCAACCCGGCTATGATCGCCGAGCGCGTTTTCTTCAAGGATCAGATTTCGCCATTCAATATCCAGCGCATCGCGTTCCAGTACCATCTGCTCGCGTTGCGCAGTCAATAAACGTGTATGGTGGGCGGTGGTCACCACCGTAACTGCCGTGACAATGATGCAAATGAACAGACAGAGTGGCAGTTTCCCAAACCGCAAAAGATCGTCGCCGATCACGCCAGGCAAGGCATGGCGCTCGTTGCTTCCTAACGAATCCTTAACTTTGCTTAGGGTCTCTGTCACTCTGCCGATCATGCGTTCGTCCTCTCTGCAACACGCAGCACTGAACTACGGGCGCGTGGATTCTCTGCCACTTCTTCTTCGCCCGGCATCAACTTGCCTAATGCTCGCAACTGACGGCCACCCAGCTTCCTGAGTTGTTCTTCCGTCATCGGCAGCCCCGCTGGCACCTGTGGACCGCGGCTTTGTTCACGCATAAAGCGTTTCACAATACGGTCTTCCAGCGAATGGAAGCTGATGATGGATAACCGCCCACCCGGGGCAAGCACGTCGAGCGAGCTTTTTAGCGCCAGCTCTATTTCCTCCAGTTCACTGTTTACCCAGATGCGAACCGCCTGGAAGGTACGGGTCGCGGGATGTTTGTGCTTATCCTTCACCGGTGTCGCCGCCGCGATCACTTCGGCCAACTCTTTGGTGCGGGTCATTGGCTCAATGCGATTGCGCTCAACGATGGCGCGCGCAATACGTTTGCCAAAGCGCTCTTCGCCGAACGTTTTGATGACCCATGCAATATCGGCTTCGTCAGCGGTCTGTAGCCACTCAGCGGCAGATTGACCGCGCGTCGGGTCCATCCGCATGTCCAGCGGACCATCACGCATAAAGGAGAAACCACGTTCAGCATCATCAAGTTGGGGTGAAGAGACGCCAAGATCGAGAAGAATCCCGTCGATCTTGCCCGTCAGGCCGCGCTCAGCGACATAATCCGCGAGCGCAGAGAAAGGTCCATGCACGATGGAAAAGCGTGGGTCATTGATGGTCTGTGCAACGGCAATAGCCTGCGGATCGCGATCGATTGCCAGCAGACGTCCTTCCTCTCCAAGCTGGGAGAGAATCAAACGTGAGTGACCACCGCGACCAAAAGTGCCATCAATGTAGATGCCATCCGGACGAATATTCAGGCCGTTTACGGCCTCGTCCAGTAACACCGTTTTATGTTTATAATTTTCCATCATATTTATAGAGACAAGTCCTGCAGCCGTTCCGATAATGTTGCGGAATCAGACTGCTCAGCGTCGATATCTTCCTTGACCTGTTGATACCAGGTCGTTTCATCCCACAGTTCAAACTTGTTGAACTGCCCGACCAGCATCACTTCTTTGGTCAGACCGGCATGTTGCCGCAACACAGGGGCAATCAGTAATCGCCCAGCGTTATCCATCTGACATTCACTGGCATGCCCCAATAACAGCCGCTGTACGCGGCGTTCCTGCGGGTTCATACTCGACAGTCGCGACAGCTTTTGCTCAATAATTTCCCATTCAGGCAAGGGGTAAAGCAGCAGGCAGGGGGAGTTAATGTCAATGGTGCAAACCATTTGACCCGCAGCGTTCTCAATCAGCTGGTCGCGGTATCGGGTTGGTACCGATAAACGCCCTTTGCTGTCGAGATTGACTAACGTAGCTCCACGGAACATGCCAGTCTCACCCCTCCTCACCACTTTAACCCACAAATTCCCACCTAAAGGAGTTTACGGAGCGAGGGAAAAGCTTGTCAAGCCAGGACTCTCCATATAAGGACTCGGAAGCCCTCTATTTACAGAGATAAACAGTCCTGGTTAATAACTGCACAACTGGCGAGGCAAAATTAACGTTATGAATATTTGTAAGAAAAAAACCGAATATGCACACTAGCGTTAAAGCTCACTCAATATCATCGCAGATAAATATAAAGTGTCAGTTTGCGACGCGGGCAGCATTTTATGACAGATTCTCAGGGGATAACAGCGCCAGATTCACCCAGGCACCCGGTAAGCGCAGCGGTTGCCACGTAAGCTGGCAAAGGAGGAGGAAAAACGTCTGATTATTCATCGACCGAAAAGGGTTTGTAACAAAATAATACAAAGAAAGCCGTTTAAAATCGACCGGACGTTCTTAAAAAGACAATTTAAAAGCCAGAATGAATTAAGAAAAATAGGTGATTAAGATCCCTCAAGAATTATCCTAATTTCTCTCCGGGAATTATCTGCACGAATTATCGCAACAAAAGGGGGGCAGATTTCGCCGCCCCGGTCATTTTCATTTTTGGCGGCTTAAAATTCCGCGATGGTAGAGATTACGTTTGATACGCGTCAGGCCCGGTTTCGGCTTGCGCGGCTCATCCAGGCTTGCCAGCACAATCTCCAGCACGCGTTCAGCCACATCGCGGTGACGCTGTGCTACCGCCAGCACCGGGCACTGGAGGAAGTCAAGCAGCTCGTTATCCCCGAACGTGGCAATCGCCAGATCGGAGGGCAGTTTACCTTCCCGGCGTAAGGTCACGTCCATGACGCCCTGCAACAACGCAAACGACGTGGTGAACAACGCCTGAGGCATCGGATGCGTTTCCAGCCATTTCTCGAACAGCTGCGCGGCGGCTTCACGCTCGTAGCTGTTGGCATAGAGGTAGTGAACCTCGCGCGGATCGTCTTTCCAGGCGGTTCTGAATCCCTGCTCGCGCAGGAAGCTCACGGAAAGCTCGGGCAACGCGCCAAGATACAGCACCGTTTCAGCGGGGAACGTTCTCAACTCTGCGGCCAGCATTTCTGCATCATCCTGATCCGCACCCACGACGCTGGTGAAATGCTCGCGATCGAGCGCGCGATCCAGCGCCACAATTGGGAACGGGTCATTCGCCCAGCGCTGGTAGAACGGATGCTCTGGCGGCAAGGAGGTCGACACGATAATGGCATCCACCTGACGCTGGAGCAGATGCTCAATACAGCGCATCTCGTTATCGGGCTGGTCTTCTGAGCAGGCAATCAGCAACTGATAGCCGCGCTGACGCGCCTGACGTTCAAGATAGTTGGCGATACGGGTATAGCTGGTGTTTTCCAGGTCAGGGATCACCAGACCAATAGAGCGGGTACGCCCGGCACGCAGACCGGCTGCGACAGCATTCGGATGGTAGTTATGCTCACGAACCACCGCCATAACTTTTTCAACGGTCTTGTCGCTAACACGGTACTGCTTTGCTTTACCGTTAATCACATAGCTGGCCGTTGTTCGTGACACGCCGGCTAGCCGGGCGATTTCATCCAGTTTCACAATTGCCCCTTAAAAAAAGAAAAGAGTCCATGGCCCTGTCAAGGTTATGGTTAAATCTTTTAACATCTAAACGCAGAAAAGCCTTCGCGGCAACCGCTTTTATCTGCGTTGTCGGCTGATTACGCAAAAAAAAGCCCGGCTTTGGTGACCGGGCAGAAAGAGGCGAACCTTTTTGACAACTAACGCATGATTTTCTCGCCGCGTGACAGACCGACTACACCCGATCTCGCGACCTCGACAATTTTTGCGACATCCCGCACTGATGCCAGGAAAGCATCCAGCTTGTCGCTTGTCCCAACCAGCTGAACCGTATAAAGAGAAGGGGTGACGTCAATAATCTGTCCGCGGAAAATATCCGCATTGCGTTTAACTTCTTCACGCCCGTAGCCGCTGGCCTGGATTTTCACCAGCATAACCTCTCGTTCAACGTAGGCCCCCTGCCCCAGCTCGCTCACGCGCAGGACGTCGACCAGCTTATGCAGCTGTTTCTCAATCTGCTCAAGCACTTTGGCATCGCCGACGGTTTGGATCGTCATGCGCGATAGCGTAGGGTCTTCCGTCGGAGCAACGGTCAGGCTTTCAATGTTATAGCCGCGCTGTGCAAAAAGACCAATGACGCGCGACAGTGCGCCAGACTCGTTTTCCAGTAAAACAGATAATATCCGGCGCATATCAGGTTCTCTCCGTTTTGCTTAACCACATTTCATCCATACCACCACCACGAATATGCATCGGATAAACGTGTTCGGTCCCATCAACAATCACATCCATAAAGACGAGGCGGTTGTTTTTAACGTGCTCAAGCGCTTGCGCGAGCTTCGCTTCCAGCTCAGCCGGATCGGTTACCCGCATGCCTACATGGCCGTAAGCTTCAGCAAGACGAACAAAGTCCGGCAGCGATTTCATGTATGACTGAGAATGACGGCCAGAGTAGATCATATCCTGCCACTGCTTCACCATACCGAGATACCCGTTATTCAGGTTCAGCACCAGTACCGGCAGTTCATATTGCAGCGCGGTAGACAGCTCCTGAATGTTCATCTGAATACTGCCATCACCGGTCACGCAGACGACGGTTTCATTCGGCAACGCCAGCTTCACGCCCAGCGCGGCAGGCAGACCAAAGCCCATGGTTCCTAAACCACCGGAGTTGATCCAGTGTCGCGGTTTATCAAACGGGTAATACAGGGCGGCAAACATCTGGTGCTGCCCTACGTCTGAGGTTACGTACGCTTCACCTTTCGTCAGTCGCCACACCGCTTCGATGACCGCCTGCGGCTTAATGCTTTCGCTTTGCGTGTCATATTTCAGGCACTGACGCGCGCGCCACTGTTCAATCTGCTGCCACCAGTCGCGGATCTCATCCAGCGGCTGGGTTGCACTCTCCTGGGTCAGCAGGTCCAGCATTTGCTCCAGAACCTGACGGGCATCACCGACGATCGGCACATCAGCCGCCACTGTTTTTGAAATTGACGTAGGATCGATATCAATGTGCAGCACGGTGGCGTTCGGGCAATACTTTGCCAGGTTGTTGGTGGTGCGATCGTCAAAGCGCACGCCGACGGCAAAGATGACATCGGAATGATGCATCGTCATGTTGGCTTCATAGGTACCGTGCATACCCAGCATCCCCAGCGCCTGACGATGGGTGGCAGGGAATGCCCCCAGCCCCATCAATGACGATGCAACTGGCAGGTTAAGTTTTTCAATCAGTTCACGAAGCTGGACTTCGCAGGCAGAGTTGATCGCCCCGCCACCAACATAGACCACCGGTTTTTTGGCTGCCAGCAGCGTTTGCAATGCCCGCTTGATCTGTCCTTTATGCCCCTGCGTTGTTGGGTTATAAGAGCGCATGCTGACCGATTCCGGCCAGACATAAGGCAGCTTGTTTGCCGGGTTCAGGATATCTTTAGGCAGATCGACCACCACCGGTCCTGGACGTCCGCTCGCCGCCAGCCAGAAGGCTTTTTTCAGTACGCCGGGAATGTCTTCTGTTTGCTTGACCAGGAAGCTGTGCTTCACAACGGGACGCGAAATCCCGACCATGTCGCACTCCTGAAAAGCATCGTAGCCAATCAGTGAGGTTGCCACCTGCCCGGAGAGGATCACCAGCGGGATAGAGTCCATATAGGCCGTCGCAATGCCGGTAATGGCGTTTGTCGCGCCGGGGCCGGACGTGACTAGCACCACGCCCACTTCACCCGTCGCACGCGCCAGGCCGTCAGCCATGTGCACCGCCGCCTGCTCGTGACGTACCAGAACATGGTCAATGCCCCCTACCGTATGCAGCGCATCATAAATATCGAGGACCGCACCGCCAGGGTAGCCGAACACTTGCTTTACGCCCTGATCGATCAGCGACCGAACGACCATTTCCGCGCCAGACAACATCTCCATGCTTTGCCTCCAGGCATTTTGTTATAGACGGACTGCCGAATTCATTTCCGCACCGTCTTACGATTGGGATAAACCAATCTTATATTTTGCAGAGTGTTCTTTACCTTAACCGCTCGTTATGAGGCAGGCAATTAGCAAACCCGGGTAGATAAACGGCGCGTAAAGCAGAAAAAGCAGGCGTTAACAGGAGATATGGTTAATTCCTCTGGGAATAGAGGATGGGGTGATAAATCATCGCTGAAAAGCGCGACAATGCAGGAAATCATCTATTTTTGCGTGCCGGAGAGCAGCCCGAAAAAAAGCACCACAGAATAAAATAGCAATTATCTAAAAGAACTCAGGATAAATCACATAAACCGATGCGATTTATCCTGATGCGCTTACCGGCGACAGATGCCAACCAGCAACTCTTCCATCCACTGATGCCCTTTATCCCGACCCGCCGCTTCATGCCAGGAAAGATAACAGGTACGGCTATTTAGCTTGAGCGGCAGAGGTAAAATTTGCAGGTTTAACGGGTCAGAAAACTCTTCTGCCAGCCAGCGCGGCGCAATCGCCACCAGTTGCGTCTGGGAGACCACGTTTAATACGCTAACCATGGCCATGCCCTGATACGCCACGCTCGCCTGTTTATCCGCAGTGTCATACCACGGCAGGCTAAAGGAAGCATATCTGTCGAGTGCAACAACGGCGTGCTGCTCGTTATAAACATCGCTTTCTAGCAGCGGAGAATTCAGGCGCGGATGTTTTTTACTGGCGACGAGAACCATTTCATCTTTAAACAGCGGCACACAGGAAAATTCTGGACGACGGAACTCTTCATACCCCAGAACGAATTCAATCTCCTGATAGCGTAACTGATGTTCCGTGTTTTGATTCAGGGATGATTTAAAAACAAGATTGATATTTGGTGCGATCTCTTCAACTTTATTATAAATAATCGACGTTAAATAATTATCTAATGGGCTACAGACGCAAAGATGGAATACGCGCTCGCTGCTTAAGGGTTCAAAGCCCGAGCCCGGCAGCTCGTTTTGTACCAACTGCAACGCCTGGCGGATGGAGCCGAACAGCTGGAATGCGCGCGCCGTAGGCTGGATCCCTCTTCCGTAACGAACAAACAATTCGTCGTTAAACATGACCTTAAGCCTGGCAACGGCATTACTCACAGCAGGTTGTGACATCCCCAAGGCCTGGGCCGCGCGGGTAATATTCTGTTCCTGCATGACAGCATCAAACACCGTCAGAAGATTAAGATCCACCGTGCGTAACTGCGGTTTAATCCCATCAGTAGCTTGAGGTTGTTTAATATTATTTTCTGACACTTCTGACTCCACTGTCACGCTACACTCCCTTTGCTCACGTACGGTAATCATCTCGAAAATATGATTTACCATGCAAACACGATCAGCAAAAGAGAATTATTTAAAATTCGGAATATATAAAGACTCTATAATAACGAAAATTAATGAGCGCAAATGATATGTTTGACTTTAGGATTTGAATGAAACCATAAACCAAACAAATATACAATTGCCATCAGGTTAATGATGACTTAAGTATTATTAAACTGTTATTGCTATCGCCCTACAGTTAGTTAACAACCTGTTATATCTGTTCGCTTTTCAGCATTATGGAACAGATTCACTGCATTTATAACTTAATGATATTAAAACCTTTTAATCACAACGCATTCTCTTCAGGACATTTCACTCATTTTTAAACAATTATATTTATTTGTTTCTGCAACTCTTTTCTTAAGTCCAAAATTAGACAATTAGTCGGGTCGCGAAAGCTAAAACCAGCACAATTAGCTAAAGTGAATACCCTGCTGATTCCGTCTGTCGGGCCCGTTTTCATCGTCAGGGGTTGACATGAACGGCCGTATCCAGTACCACTAAAAGCATATTGAATTTAACGGAGCACGATTCATGATTCGCACCATTCGTTTCACCGGTCTACTACTACTAAACGCATTCACTGTGCGCGGTAGACTGGCGGGCGAAATTCAGCGTTGAATCGTCACCAGTAAGACTAAAAACCCGCGCCACTGCGCGGGTTTTTTTATGCTCGTAGCAAGGCGCCCTAAGACTGACAAGGACCTAACCCATGAGCCAGCAAGTCATTATTTTCGATACTACTTTACGTGACGGTGAACAGGCATTGCAGGCAAGCCTGAGTGTAAAAGAGAAACTGCAGATCGCGCTGGCTCTCGAACGTATGGGTGTCGACGTGATGGAGGTCGGTTTCCCGGTCTCGTCTCCGGGTGATTTCGAATCCGTCCAGACTATCGCCCGCACCATTAAAAACAGCCGCGTTTGCGCCCTGGCGCGCTGCGTAGAGAAAGACATCGACGTTGCTGCCGAGTCATTGAAAGTGGCCGAAGCGTTCCGTATCCACACCTTTATTGCAACCTCACCTATGCACATCGCCACCAAGCTGCGCAGCACGCTGGATGAAGTGATTGAGCGCGCGGTGTATATGGTGAAACGCGCACGCAACTACACCGATGACGTTGAATTCTCCTGTGAAGATGCGGGCCGTACGCCAATCGAAGACCTGGCGCGCGTCGTGGAAGCCGCCATCAACGCGGGTGCGAAAACCATCAACATCCCTGACACCGTCGGCTACACCATGCCGTTTGAGTTCTCCAACATCATTACCGGACTGTACGACCGCGTACCCAATATTGATAAGGCAATTATCTCCGTCCACACCCACGATGATTTGGGTCTGGCCGTGGGTAATGCCATCGCCGCCGTCCACGCAGGTGCGCGTCAGGTAGAAGGTGCGATGAACGGTATCGGCGAACGCGCGGGCAACTGTTCGCTGGAAGAAGTGATCATGGCGATCAAAGTGCGCAAAGACATCATGGACGTGCATACCCGCATCAATCACAACGAAATCTGGCGCACCAGCCAGACCGTCAGCCAGATTTGCAACATGCCCATTCCGGCTAACAAAGCGATTGTCGGCACTGGCGCCTTCGCGCACTCCTCCGGTATTCACCAGGATGGCGTCCTGAAGAACCGCGAAAACTACGAAATCATGACCCCGGAATCCATCGGCCTGAACCAGGTGCAGCTGAACCTGACCTCCCGTTCCGGTCGCGCGGCGGTTAAACACCGTATGGAAGAGATGGGCTATAAGGACAGCGATTACAACATGGATCAGCTGTACGACGCGTTCCTGAAGCTGGCCGACAAAAAAGGTCAGGTGTTCGACTACGACCTGGAAGCGCTGGCCTTTATTAACAAGCAGCAGGAAGAGCCAGAGCACTTCCGTCTGGATTACTTCAACGTGCAGTCCGGCTCCAGCAACATCGCCACCGCCTCGGTCAAGCTGGCCTGCGGTGATGAAATTAAAGCAGAGGCCGCGAACGGTAACGGCCCTGTGGATGCCATCTACCAGGCGATTAACCGCGTCACCGAGTACGACGTGGAGCTGGTGAAGTATGACCTGACGGCCAAAGGCCACGGCAAAGATGCACTGGGTCAGGTCGACATTGTTGTTACCCACAATGGCCGCCGCTTCCATGGCGTGGGCCTGGCGACCGATATCGTTGAATCCTCCGCGAAAGCGATGGTGCATGTTCTGAACAACATCTGGCGCGCCGCCGAAGTCGAAAAAGAGTTGCAACGCAAAGCTCAGAATAAAGAGAACAACAAGGAAACCGTGTAATGTCGAAGAATTACCATATTGCTGTGTTACCGGGCGACGGTATTGGTCCGGAAGTGATGGCACAGGCGCTGAAAGTACTGGAAGCCGTTCGTACGCGTTTTGCGATGAAAATCACCACCAGCCACTACGACGTGGGCGGTATTGCGATTGATAACCACGGTACGCCGCTGCCGAAAGCGACCGTGGAAGGCTGCGAAAATGCCGATGCCGTGCTGTTTGGTTCCGTCGGTGGCCCGAAATGGGAACACCTGCCGCCAGCAGAGCAGCCAGAGCGCGGCGCGCTGCTGCCGCTGCGTAAACATTTCAAGCTGTTCAGCAACCTGCGTCCGGCGAAGCTGTATCAGGGTCTGGAAGAGTTCTGCCCGCTGCGCGCGGATATCGCCGCCAACGGTTTCGACATTCTCTGCGTGCGTGAACTGACCGGCGGGATCTACTTTGGTCAGCCAAAAGGGCGCGAAGGCAGCGGTCAGCATGAAAAAGCGTTCGATACCGAGGTGTATCACCGTTTCGAAATCGAACGTATCGCCCACATCGCGTTCGAGTCGGCGCGCAAACGCCGCCATAAGGTGACCTCCATTGATAAAGCGAACGTGCTGCAGTCCTCCATTTTGTGGCGCGAGATCGTCAGCGAAGTCGCTAAGCAGTACCCGGACGTCGCGCTGTCGCACATGTACATCGACAACGCGACCATGCAGCTGATTAAGGATCCGTCCCAGTTTGACGTGCTGCTGTGCTCCAACCTGTTCGGCGATATTCTCTCTGACGAGTGCGCGATGATCACCGGCTCGATGGGCATGCTGCCATCCGCAAGCCTGAATGAAGAAGGCTTTGGCCTGTACGAGCCTGCGGGCGGCTCCGCGCCGGATATCGCAGGCAAAAACATTGCCAACCCGATTGCGCAGATCCTCTCCCTGGCCCTGCTGCTGCGCTACAGCCTGGATGCAGGCGATGCGGCAACCGCAATTGAGAACGCCATTAACCGGGCGTTAGAAGAAGGCGTCCGTACCGGCGATTTAGCACGCGGCACGGCGGCAGTCAGTACCGATGAAATGGGCGACATCATTGCCCGCTATGTCGCTGAAGGGGTGTAATCATGGCTAAGACGTTATATGAAAAGTTGTTCGATGCGCACGTTGTTTACGAGGCACCAAACGAAACCCCGCTGCTGTACATTGACCGTCATCTGGTACACGAAGTGACCTCACCTCAGGCATTTGACGGCCTGCGCGCGCACAAGCGTCCGGTACGTCAGCCGGGTAAAACCTTCGCGACGATGGATCACAACGTTTCCACCCAGACCAAAGACATTAACGCCTCGGGTGAGATGGCCCGTATCCAGATGCAGGAGTTGATTAAGAACTGCAATGAATTTGGCGTTGAGCTGTACGACCTGAACCATCCGTATCAGGGCATCGTCCACGTGATGGGGCCTGAGCAAGGGATCACCCTGCCGGGCATGACCATCGTCTGCGGTGACTCCCATACCGCGACCCACGGCGCGTTTGGCGCTCTGGCATTCGGGATTGGCACGTCCGAAGTGGAACATGTGCTGGCAACGCAGACCCTGAAGCAGGGCCGCGCCAAAACCATGAAGATTGAGGTGAAGGGTAAAGCGGCACCTGGCATTACCGCGAAAGACATCGTCCTGGCCATCATCGGTAAAACCGGCAGCGCAGGCGGTACCGGCCACGTCGTTGAGTTCTGCGGCGACGCTATTCAGGCACTGAGCATGGAAGGTCGCATGACCCTGTGCAACATGGCCATTGAGATGGGCGCAAAAGCGGGGCTGGTCGCGCCGGACGAAACCACCTTCAACTATGTGAAGGGTCGTCTGCACGCGCCGAAAGGTCAGGATTTTGACGACGCGGTAGCCTACTGGAAAACCCTGACAACCGACGATGGGGCAACGTTTGATACCGTTGTCACGCTGCAGGCAGAAGAGATTGCGCCTCAGGTGACCTGGGGCACCAACCCGGGTCAGGTGATTTCCGTCAACGACAGCATCCCTGACCCGGCCTCCTTCGCCGATCCGGTCGAGCGCGCCAGTGCGGAAAAAGCGCTGGCCTATATGGGGCTGAAGCCCGGCGTGCCGTTGACCGATGTCGCCATTGATAAAGTGTTTATCGGCTCCTGCACCAACTCCCGTATCGAAGATTTGCGTGCCGCCGCCGAAATTGCCAAAGGTCGTAAAGTGGCACCAGGCGTGCAGGCGCTGGTGGTTCCTGGCTCCGGTCCGGTGAAGGCCCAGGCGGAAGCCGAAGGTCTGGATAAGATCTTTATCGAAGCGGGCTTCGAGTGGCGTCTGCCTGGCTGCTCCATGTGTCTGGCGATGAACAATGACCGCCTGAATCCGGGTGAGCGCTGCGCCTCTACCAGTAACCGTAACTTTGAAGGCCGCCAGGGCCGCGGTGGACGCACCCATCTGGTCAGCCCGGCAATGGCCGCCGCTGCGGCAGTCACCGGCCATTTCGCCGATATTCGCAGCCTGAAATAAGGAGACAATCATGGCAGAGAAATTTACCCAACATACGGGCCGGGTTGTCCCGCTGGACGCCGCTAACGTCGATACTGACGCTATTATTCCAAAACAATTTCTGCAGAAGGTGACGCGTACCGGTTTCGGCGCGCACCTGTTTAACGACTGGCGTTTCCTCGACGATAAGGGCGAAGTGCCTAATCCGGAATTCGTGTTGAACTTCCCGGAATACAAAGGCGCCTCCATTTTGCTGGCGCGGGAAAACTTTGGCTGCGGCTCATCCCGGGAACACGCGCCATGGGCGCTCACCGACTACGGCTTTAAGGTGGTCATTGCCCCAAGCTTCGCAGATATTTTTTACGGCAACAGCTTCAACAACCAGCTTCTGCCGGTGACGCTGAGCGATGAACAGGTCGACGAATTGTTCGCGCTGGTTAAGGCGAATCCGGGCATTTCGTTTGAAGTGGATCTGGAAGCCGAAGTGGTGAAAGCCGGGGATAAGTCCTACAGCTTCAGCATTGATGCCTTCCGCCGTCACTGCATGCTGAACGGTCTGGACAGCATTGGTTTAACTCTCCAGCACGAAGCGGCGATTGCCACTTACGAACAAAAACAACCCGCATTTATGAAATAATCCTCCGGCCTGCAGTGTGCTCTGCAGGCTGTGTTTTATCCCAATGCCCATCTTCTTTCTGTAAATACTTCGCAAACCCAGCCAATAATGACGTTATATTTAATGTCAATTTAATGTTCCCTGCGCAGAATAATCGCTCAATCAGCAGGCAGCGGAAATCATCATGAAAAAGAAAAATAGCAATGAGTCTCATCTCCGTTCTCATGAAATACAAAAATGCACAATAGTGAGCGTGATAACAAATAGTTTACTCACCGGTTTTCAGATAGTTGCAGGAATATTCTCAGGCTCACAGGGATTAATTGCTGATGGGATTCATTCTCTTTCCGATTTATCCTCTGACTTTGTCGTTCTGATTGCAAATAAAAAGAGTCAGAAAGCCTCTGATATCGATCATCATTACGGTCATCTGCGTTTCGAAAACGGTGCAAAGCTCATTATTGGCGCTATTCTGCTGCTTGTGGGAATCGGGATGCTCTGGTCCGCAGGGAATAAACTGCTTCACCCCGAGACGCATCAGCTGGTGAAAGGGGCCGCTCTGTGGGTGGCGATACTGGCGCTGGTGGTGAAGGAAAGCCTGTTCAGATACATGTATGCCACGGGAAAACGTATTCAGTCCTCGCTGCTGATAGCCAATGCCTGGCATGCCCGCTCTGACGCAGCCTCGTCAGTGGTTGTCGCCATCGGTATTGCCGGGAATTTAGTGGGTTTTCACGCGATGGACCTGATTGCGGCCCTGATTGTTGGGATATTTATCGCCCATATGGGTTACAAATTCTCTGCCGATGCCCTGCACGACCTGATGGACCGTTCGCTTGAACCCGAGCTGGAGCATGATATCAAAACCTGTCTTCTCTCCACCGAGGGTGTCACCGGACTCCATGATTTAAAAACCCGCAAGATGGGCGATTTAGCCCTTGTCGATGTCCATCTGGAAGTTAACGGCGAATTAAGCGTAAAAGAAGGGCATCAGATTGCCGTCAATGCCAGAAACAACGTGATGCAAAAATTCAATGTGCTGAACGTGATGACGCATATTGATCCTGCTCGCTAATCGGAACGCATAAATACAGCGTGACGCAACCCACCGTTAAGGTTTCGTTAATTAATCTGCGTCACACTGCATCGCATCAGCTCTCTCATTATTGAGGTAAAAAGCGATGAACCCAACGCTACGCAATACGCTTCCCCATAAAGAAACACCCTTTCTTCGCGTACTGCACATTCTTGTGGCCGTACTGGTGCTGGTCCAGATCATCAATTCTAATTTCACCGAAAGTGAAGCCCTCCACGACTCCGGGCTGAACGGAATTGTCACCTGGATGCATATTATTTCCGGGTTTGGTTTAATTTTTTGTGGCATTGCCATGATGGCATGGATGTTAACCCAGCGCGGATTTAAATATTACTTCGCCTGGCTGGCGCTGGATTTTCGCGGAATCGTTGACGATATTCGCACCCTCACGCAGCGCCAGCTTCCTGAGGCGCATGCCGGCGGTATGGCGGCAACGGTGCAAGGTTTGGGCGTGCTGGCGCTGCTGGGCGTTGCACTCTGCGGCGCGGCCTGGTTCGTGCTGAACGCCACGCTCGGACCCGTTTCGTCCGTCACAGAATCCGCCTTAAATTTGCATAAATTTCTGACGGTCTTTGTTGAGACATATTTCTGGGCACACGGTTTCATGGGCCTCGTTCATATGTACCTGACGCTACGCGCGCAGCGTAAATATCAGTGTTCAGAATAAAACGGTTCGCAGAGCCCGGCGTTCCCGGGCTCCGTTTCATTCATCCGATCACACGTCTTTTACGCGGCAGGTCAGCAGAAGCGTCACGACAGAAAGCGCCACAATCATCCAGTAGACAGACGCATGCCCATAGCTTTGCGCCAGCGCCCCCTGAATCACGCCTGCCAGAATCACCCCGGTTGAAATACTGTTGGTAAAAAGCGTTGTCGCCGAGCCGGCACGACCGGGCATTAAATCCTGGAACCAGAGCATGCCGATCCCGGCAACGATGCCAATAAACACAGCATTAAACAGCTGCAGCGCAAGCAGCGCTTCACGCGAATGGAAAAGGATCAGTCCCGCGTAAAACAGCACCCCGGCCGCCACGGCGACGATCATCATCCGACGCTTCCCAAAGCGCTTAACGTAATAGCCCGCCAGAATCATCGCCGGAATTTCCAGCCCGGCAGCGGTGCCCATTAAGATCCCCGCGAGCTTGTCCGGTAAGCCCAGATCGCTGCTGATCCACAGCGGCATGTCGATGATGTACATGGTGTTGCAGGTCCACATCAGCGTGGAGGCAATAAACAACATGCGGACGTTTTTGTCCTGCCAGCCGCTCACCTGGGTGAGCGGTTTATCCGCTGTCTGTTCGACGCGCGCCACGGACGGCAGTGCGAAGGCTATCAGCGCCAGACTGATGACAAAAATCCCGGCCGCGATGGAAAACATAGCGGTAAAGCCATAGTTCAGCGCCAGCATGAAGGCCAGCGGCGGACCAATGACCCACGCCAGCGAGAGCTGGGCACGCATCACCGAGCTGAACATCACCACTTCCCGCGCCGAGCTATCCGCATATTCCCGGGCCAGCGCGAACAGCTGCGGCATGGCGGTGTTCGCCAGTGACGCCAGCAGCACGCCGCAGGTAATGAGCGTCAGATAATGACGGTTAAAGGCGAAGAGCAGCGCGTTGCCCACCGCCATGGTGCAGCAAAAGAGGATCAGCCTGCGGCGATCGCCCTGGCTGTCCGATCGTTTCGCCAGCGCGAGGCTGACCAGGATCCCGGCAATGGCGTTAACGGTATAAAACAGGCCGACCCAAAACGGCTGTGCCCCCACCTCGCGGCTGAGAAACAGGCTCAGCGTCGGCGCCTGCAGCGCCCCCGCCACGCCCATCATAAAGGCCACCAGCATAAAAGCGGCATACACGCCGTTCAGGCGTCGCCCCATCGTCATCAACCACAGCATGCGCAAGTCCTTGTGAAAGCGAATCAAAATCGGGTGAAAGAATAAACGAAAAAAGCCAGCAAAAACATTTTGCTGGCGGGTGATAAGCACCAATACTCAGTCACACATGATCGAGGCGAGTTAGCGGGAAGAGGTCGGTGTTGTAACGTCCCACTGCATCAATTCTTCTAACGTTTTCAGCCGTTGCTCTGCACACTGGCGGGCCAGCCAGGACGATCCTTTTGTCGCTGAAAAGTACTGCTGATAAAACTGACGTGCGGTAGACCTCTTCATAATTTACCTCCTCACTTCATCGAGGAGAATTATTGGCCTAATATAGGGATAAATAAATTGCTGGTTTTTTGTCAGGAGTTCCTCTTTTATGCCTTCCGGTCGTCTGCAACAACAGTTTATCCGCCTCTGGCAGTGCTGCGAGGGGCAATCGCAGGAGACCACGCTCAACGAGCTGGCTGACCTGCTTAGCTGTTCCCGCCGTCATATGCGCACGCTGCTCAACACCATGCAGCAACAGGGTTGGTTAAGCTGGGAAGCTGAGGCGGGACGCGGCAAACGTTCGCGGTTGACCTTTCTCTATACCGGGCTGGCGCTACAGCAGCAGCGCGCGGAAGACCTGCTCGAGCAGGACCGCATCGATCAGCTGGTCCAGCTGGTGGGCGACAAAGCCGCCGTGCGCCAGATGCTGGTTTCCCATCTCGGACGCAGTTTTCGTCAGGGGCGGCACATCCTGCGGGTGCTCTACTATCGTCCAATGAAAAATCTGCTGCCCGGCACGGCGTTACGCCGCTCAGAAACCCATATGGCCCGGCAAATCTTCAGCGGTCTGACGCGGATAAATGAGGAAAACGGGGAACTGGAAGCGGATATCGCGCACCACTGGCAGCAACTTTCTCCGCTTCACTGGCGCTTCTTTTTACGCCCCGGCATTCACTTTCACCATGGTCGCGAGCTGGAGATGCACGACGTCATCGCCTCTCTGGAACGTGTCCGAAGGCTGCCGCTCTACTCGCATATTTCGCGTATCCACTCCCCCACGGCCTGGACGCTGGATATCGAGCTGTCGCAGCAGGATAAGTGGCTTCCCTGGCTGCTGGGCTACGTGCCGTCGATGATTTTGCCCGGCGAGTGGGAATCGATGAACAATTTTGCCAGCCTGCCGATTGGCACCGGGCCCTACTCCGTGTCCCGCAATAACAGCAACCAGCTGAAAATCCGCGCGTTCGATGACTACTTTGGCTATCGGGCGCTGATCGACGAAGTCAACGTGTGGGTATTGCCGGATCTCAATGAAGACCTGAGCTGCGGGCTGACGCTTGAAGGCCCCACCACGGGAGAAAAAGCCGTGGAGAGTCGCCTGGAGGAGGGATGCTACTATCTCCTCTTTGACCGCCGCACCCACCGCGGGGCAAACCAGGCCGTCCGCAAGTGGATCAGCCACGTGTTGTCCCCTGCCAATCTGATCTACCATGCGGAAGCGCAGTACCAGACATACTGGTTCCCGGCCTACGGCCTGCTTCCGCGCTGGCACCACGCCCGCCCGTCGCACTGCGACAAGCCCGCAGGGCTGGAGTCCATCACCCTAACCTACTACCGCGAGCACGTGGAGCATCGTTTTATCGCCAGAATCATGACCCGACTGCTGGCAGCCGAAGGAGTAACGCTGGAGGTCAGGGAAGTTGACTATGACGAGTGGCACCAGGGGGATATCACCAGTGATATCTGGCTTAACAGCGCCAACTTCACCCTGCCGCTCGATTTCTCGCTCTTCTCGCACCTGTATGAAGTCCCACTGATCCAGCACTGCATCGACCGTGACTGGCAGCAGGATGCCGCCCAGTGGCGCGCGGGCGAGATGAATCTTGCCGTGTGGTGCCAGCAGCTACTGGCCGAACAGACCATCGTCCCGTTGATCCACCACTGGCTGATGATCCAGGGCCAGCGCAGCATGCGCGGCCTGCGGATGAATACCCTGGGCTGGTTTGATTTTAAATCCGCCTGGTTTGCACCGCCGGAGCCATAACGCTTTCGTAATATTCACCAAATCATTACAATAGCGCCGTTCTCAACGGGGTGCTGCATCACTGATGTGCGCTGAGATAATACCCGTCGAACCTGATCCGGATAACGCCGGCGAAGGGATTTGAGGCTGTCGCTCAAAATCCTTTGCCACTCAACTTTGAGGTGCAAAGTGTTAAAAAAAGTTCTCCCCCTGCTGGCGCTGTTTGCGCTGCCTGCTTTTGCGAAGCCCGTCCTGACGGTCTACACCTATGACTCCTTCTCTGCCGACTGGGGCCCTGGCCCGGTAGTCAAAAAAGCCTTTGAAGCCGACTGCAACTGCGAGCTGAAGTTCGTGGCGCTGGAAGATGGCGTTTCGCTACTCAACCGTCTGCGCATGGAAGGGAAAAACAGCAAGGCCGACGTGGTGCTCGGGCTGGATAACAACCTGCTGGAAGCCGCCTCGCAAACCAAACTGTTTGCCAAAAGCGGCGTCGCGGCCGATGCCGTTAACGTGCCTGGCGGCTGGAAGAACGACACCTTTGTGCCGTTCGATTACGGCTACTTTGCTTTTGTTTATGACAAAAATAAGCTGAAAAACCCGCCGAAGAGCCTGAAAGAACTGGTGGAAAGTGACCAGAAATGGCGCGTGATTTATGAAGATCCGCGGACCAGCACGCCGGGCCTCGGTCTGCTGCTGTGGATGCAAAAGGTCTACGGGGATAAAGCACCGGAAGCGTGGCAGAAGCTGGCCGCCAAAACCGTCACCGTGACCAAGGGCTGGAGCGAAGCCTATGGTCTGTTCCTGAAAGGTGAAAGCGACCTGGTGCTGAGCTACACCACCTCTCCGGCCTACCACATCATCGCCGAGAAGAAAGACAACTACGCTGCGGCGAATTTCGCTGAAGGGCACTATCTGCAGGTGGAAGTGGCCGCGCGTACCGCCGCCAGCAAACAGCCGGAGCTGGCCGAGAAGTTCCTGAAGTTCATGGTTTCACCGGCGTTCCAGAATGCGATTCCCGCAGGCAACTGGATGTATCCGGTCACTAACGTTGCGCTGCCAGCAGGTTTTGAGCAGCTGACCAAACCAACAACCTCGCTGGAGTTTACGCCGCAGCAGGTCGCCGCGCAGCGTGCCGCATGGGTAAGTGAATGGCAACGCGCCGTCAGCCGTTGATTCCCGGCTGGCTACTTCCCGGGCTGCTCGCCGCCATAGTGATGGTGGTGGTCAGCCTGGGGGCTTTTCTTGCACTGTGGTTCAACGCGCCAGAGAGCGATCTGCTCGCCCTCTGGCACGACAGTTACCTCTGGCACGTGATCCGGTTCTCCTTCTGGCAGGCGTTTCTTTCTGCCCTGCTCTCGGTGATCCCGGCCATTTTTCTGGCGCGCGCCCTGTATCGGCGGCGTTTTCCCGGCAGGCAGGCCCTGCTGCGCCTGTGCGCCATGACGCTGATACTGCCCGTGCTGGTGGCGGTATTCGGCATTTTGAGCGTTTACGGTCGCCAGGGCTGGCTGGCATCGCTGTTCGGCCAGCTTGGTCTGGAATGGTCATTCTCGCCTTACGGACTGCAGGGCATCCTGCTGGCACACGTCTTTTTCAATATGCCGATGGCAACGCGCCTCTTCTTGCAGGCGCTGGAGAACATTCCCGGCGAGCAGCGCCAGGTTGCCGCCCAGCTCGGCATGCGCGGCGTGTCGTTCTTCCGCTTTGTCGAATGGCCGTGGCTGCGCCGCCAGATCCCGCCCGTGGCGGCATTAATCTTCATGCTCTGCTTTGCCAGCTTTGCCACCGTGCTGTCGCTCGGCGGCGGGCCGCAGGCCACCACCATTGAGCTGGCGATTTACCAGGCGCTGAGTTACGACTACGATCCCGGTCGCGCCGCGCTGCTGGCGATAGTCCAGATGGCATGCTGCCTTGCACTGGTGCTGTTGAGCCAGCGGCTGAGTAAAGCCATTCCCGCTGGCAGTCATCAAATAACCGGCTGGCGCGATCCGCAGGACAGCCTGCACAGCCGCGTCAGCGATTTTGTCCTGATCGGGCTGGCGCTCCTGCTGCTGTTGCCGCCGCTGCTGGCCGTTATCGTTGACGGACTGAACCTCAATCTCCTGTCTGTCCTGCAACAGCCCGTCCTCTGGCAGGCCACCTGGACCTCACTGCGTATCGCGCTGGCTGCCGGATTACTGTGCGTCATCCTGACCATGATGCTGCTGTGGAGCAGCCGTGAGCTTTACGCCCGCCAGGCGCAAAAAGCCGGACAAATGCTGGAGCTGACGGGCATGCTGATTCTGGCGATGCCGGGGATCGTGCTGGCGACGGGCTTCTTTTTGCTGTTCAACAGCACCATCGGCCTGCCGGAAAGCGCCGACGGCATCGTGATCTTTACCAACGCCTTAATGGCCATCCCTTATGCGCTCAAGGTGCTGGAAAACCCGATGCGCGACGTCAACAGCCGCTACGGTTTGCTGTGCCAGTCGCTGGGCATGCAGGGCTGGCAGCGGCTGAAGGTGGTCGAACTGCGCGCGCTAAAACGTCCGCTGGCACAGGCGCTGGCGTTTGCCTGCGTGCTCTCTATTGGAGACTTTGGGGTCGTGGCGCTGTTCGGCAATGACGATTTCCGCACGCTGCCCTACTGGCTCTATCAGCAAATCGGCTCTTACCGCAGTCAGGACGGCGCGGTCACCGCGCTGTTACTGCTGCTGCTGTGCTTTGCCTTATTTACCGTTATCGAGAAACTTCCGGGGCGTGATGTTAAAACTGACTGATGTAACCTGGCTTTATCAGCATCTGCCGATGCGCTTCACGCTCTCCGTGCGCCAGGGAGAGATGATCGCCGTGCTTGGCCCAAGCGGCGCAGGAAAAAGCACGCTGCTTAATCTGGTTGCAGGTTTTCTGCAGCCGGCAAGCGGCTCGATCGTCATAGATAACCGGGATCATACCCACACGCCGCCCGCAAAACGTCCTGTCTCAATGCTGTTTCAGGAAAACAACCTGTTTACCCACCTGACGGTGCGGCAAAACATCGCGCTGGGAATGCACCCGGGACTCAGGCTGAACGATGACCAGCGCCATAAGCTGGAGATCATTGCCGCACAGATGGGGATCACCGGGTTTATCGACAGGCTGCCGGGCGAGCTCTCCGGCGGCCAGCGTCAGCGCGTGGCGCTGGCACGTTGTCTGGTGCGCGAACAGCCAATACTGCTGCTGGATGAGCCGTTCTCGGCGCTCGATCCCGCGCTGCGTCAGGAGATGCTGGCCCTGGTGCAGGAGGTCTGTCAGCGCCAGCAGCTGACGATGCTGATGGTTTCGCACAGTATTGAGGATGCCGCACGGATTGCGCCGCGATCGGTGGTCGTTGCTGAAGGGCGAATTGCGTGGGATGGGAAGACGGAAGAGCTGCTCAGTGGTCAAGCGGGGGCGTCTTCACTGTTGGGCATTCGCGCGGTCTGATGCCCTCTCCCACGGGGAGAGGGAAATAGTCCTTAACGACTGACCACTTTCAATAAAATCTCACCGTACACCGGCATCAGCGGGTGACGAATCAGCGCAACCAGCGCCACCGCCGCCACGCCCAGCGTCAGCGGGGCAAGCCAGCGCAGGCGAGTACGCGGGAGGTAGCGCGTCAGGCGATCGATATTTGCTTTCCCGCTGCGCCACAGCCGCCAGCAGAGCCATGCCGCCAGCCAAAGCAGCAGCGCCGTGCCCAGCAGCAGCCATTTAAACTCACCGCTTTGCATACCGTCAGGAATATCAATGGCAGCACCCGCGAGGATCCCCGGCAGGAAGTAGAACGGCGGCCAGAAGACGCAGCCGATAATGTTCGGTACCACGAATTTCGCGACGGGCAGATCCAGCATCCCCGCCACCATCGGCACCAGCGGACGCGTTGGCCCAACGAAGCGGCCGACGAGGATGGTAAACATGCTGTGCTGGTGCAGCGCATGCTCGGTCTTATCCAACAAGGCTTTGTTCTTTTTCATGAACGACCAGCGGTGCAGCGGCTTCTTAAAGCGCCAGCCCAGCCAGAAGGAGATCCAGTCGCCCAGCAGGCAGCCGATAATCCCGGCCAGCCACGCCTGCCAGAAATTGACCTCGCCGCTGCCGATCAGCGCGCCAAGCCCCGCCATCATCACGGTGCCGGGCAGGATCAGCCCAACCAGCGCCAGCGACTCCAGAAACGCCACCAGCGCCACGGCGATGAGTGAGTACATAACGGACTGGGTAATAAAATGTTCCAGCAATGCCTGCATAACTATTCCGGTCAGAAAACGAATCAGCGATTCTGCTTAGCGCCCCGCACCGCGTCAAGGCAACAATTGTCTGAATAGTTTACAGGTTGCTTCCCGCATTCACCTGTTTGTTTATCTTTTTTTACCGTTTATTCACATCCCGCGCGGAATTCACTCGGGCTGGCACCGGTACATTTTTTAAATACCCGGGAGAAATAGAGCTGATCCTCAAAGCCCACGTTGCGCCCCACGGTGGCGATGGGCATCCGGGTGGTGCTGAGCAGCAGCTTCGCCTGGCTGATCCGCTGGTCCTCGCGCCAGCTCAACACGCTGACGCCCAGCTGCTGGCGAAACAGATGCGACAGACGCGACGGCGAAAGGCAGACGTGCTGGGCAACGCTGGCGATATCAAACTGGCTGTCAGCAAGGTGGTCGCTGATGTACTGGCAGGCGTCGCGCACGCGGTTATCCAGCGGGGGATTAAGCGACTCGTTAATCGCTTCCATGCGGCGCAGCAGCAGCTGTTCGAGCAGGTTAATGGCCAGCAGTTCAGCGTAACGACCACCGGCCTGTCCCGCCTCGATAATCTGCGCAAAAAGCTCGCGAAACTGCGCCAGATGAACCTCATCCGGGCGATAAAAACCGGTGTGCGCAAAAATAGCCGGCCAGGAAAGCCACTCCTGCCAGTAGGCGCGCGGACGGAAATAGACCCACTGGTGATACCACTCTTTGGCATCCGGATGACGGCCATAGTGGTGGATCTCCCCCGGCGGGAACAGCAGGATATCGCCGGGACGGCAGACAAACTGCTGGTCACCGTTCTTGATGATCCCTTCCCCTCGTACGGTCAGGTTGAGGATATATCCTTTCATCCCAAGCGGTCGGTCGACGTAAAAGTCGAGATATCCCTCAGCCTCGATAGGGGTCAGTCCCGCCACAAGGTGCGCGTTAAACGAGTATCCCGGCAGCAGGGGATCGTTTTGCGTTTCGGCCATAGATTCAGTTCTCCCAAGGGTCCTGAAGGAAACCAATTGTCCATATCATTAAAAGCAGCTTAAAAATGGCCCGCGAAAAGATCCAAAAAGCATCACGCCGCTTTTACGTCCGCCATGTTTCAGCCTTTCCCCCTGATTTCTCCGCCTGAGCAGGCAGATAAGCAGTAACAAAAGTGTCTATAAGTGCGGCAGAAATGTCCACATTGAATATTTGCACGGCGTCACACTTTCCGTTGTAACAGCAATTTAGTCCATAAGATTAGCGGATCCTGCCTGACGACTTTTGTCCCCAGTCTCTAATGTTCTTCCATACCTCTTTTTTCGATGGAGCAACACCATGGCAATTGCGATTGGCCTCGATTTTGGCAGCGACTCGGTTCGCGCGCTGGCAGTGGACTGTACGTCCGGCCAGGAGATAGCAACCAGCGTTGAGTGGTACCCGCGCTGGCAAGAGGGGCGCTACTGCGATGCGCCAAACAACCAGTTCCGCCACCACCCGCGTGACTATATCGAGTCGATGGAAGCGGCGATCAAAACCGTCCTGGCTGAACTGACGGACGCCCAGCGGGCTGAGATTGTCGGCATTGGCGTCGACAGCACCGGCTCCACGCCAGCCCCTGTGGATGCCGAAGGCCGCGTGCTGGCGCTGCGTCCAGAGTTTGCCGACAACCCGAACGCCATGTTCGTGCTGTGGAAAGACCATACCGCCGTGGAAGAGGCCGAAGCCATTACCCGCCTGTGCCATCAGCCGGGCAAAACGGACTACTCGCGCTACATCGGCGGGATTTATTCCAGCGAATGGTTCTGGGCCAAGATCCTCCACGTCACCCGTGCCGACGCAACCGTTGCGCAGGCTGCGGCGTCATGGGTTGAGCTGTGCGACTGGGTGCCTGCCCTGCTCTCCGGCACCACGCGTCCACAGGATATCCGCCGCGGTCGCTGCAGCGCCGGGCATAAATCCCTGTGGCATGAAAGCTGGGGCGGCCTGCCTCCGGCCGCGTTCTTCGATGAGCTCGACCCGATCATCAACAAGAGCCTGACATACCCGCTGTTTACCGACACCTTTACCGCCGATATTCCCGTTGGCACCCTATGTGAGGAGTGGGCGACGCGTCTCGGTCTGCCGCAAAATGTGGCGATCTCCGGCGGCGCGTTTGACTGCCATATGGGCGCCGTGGGCGCGGGCGCGCAGCCAAACACGCTGGTCAAAGTCATCGGGACCTCCACCTGCGACATCCTGACGGCGGATAAAGCCACCGTCGGCGACCGCGCGGTGAAAGGCATCTGTGGCCAGGTTGACGGCAGCGTGGTGCCGGACTTCATCGGTCTGGAGGCCGGTCAGTCCGCGTTTGGCGATATCTACGCCTGGTTTGGCCGCGTGCTGGGCTGGCCGCTGGATCGGCTGGCGGCGGCGCATCCTGAACTGAAAACCCAGATAGCAGAGAGCAAAAAGCAGCTTCTGCCGCAGCTCACCGAAGCCTGGGCCAAAAATCCGTCTCTCGAACACCTGCCGGTGGTGCTGGACTGGTTTAACGGCCGCCGCACGCCGTTTGCCAACCAGCGCCTGAAAGGGGTGATCGCGGATCTCAATCTGGCGACCGACGCGCCTGCGCTGTTCGGCGGACTGATTGCCGCAACGGCCTTCGGTGCCCGCGCCATTATGGAGTGCTTCACCGAGCAGGGCATTGACGTGAACAACGTGATGGCGCTGGGCGGCATCGCCCGTAAAAACCCGGTGATCATGCAGGCCTGCTGCGACGTGCTGAACCGTCCGCTGCAGATTGTGGCCTCCGATCAGTGCTGCGCGCTGGGCGCGGCGATTTTCGCCGCCGTGGCCGCTGGTGTCCACGCCGACATTCCGACCGCGCAGCAGCATATGGCGAGCGCCGTCGAAAACACCCTTCAGCCGCGAGCCCAGCAGGCACAACGCTTTGAACAGCTTTATCAGCGCTACCAGCAGTGGGCAAAAAGCGCCGAACTTCACTATCTCCCTGTCGCCGCCCCGGCCAAAAGCACCGCGGACACTACGGCAACCCTGACCCATTAAGGACACGATGATGACCATTTTTAATAATTATGAAGTGTGGTTTGTGATTGGCAGCCAGCATCTGTACGGACCGGAAGCGCTGCAGCAGGTGACGAAACATGCGGAGCACGTCGTTAACGCGCTGAACGCGGAAGCCAAACTGCCGTGCAAACTGGTGCTGAAACCGCTGGGCACGACGCCGGATGAAATTACCCACATCTGCCGCGACGCCAACTACGACGATAAATGCGCCGGCCTGGTGGTGTGGCTGCACACCTTCTCACCCGCCAAAATGTGGATCAACGGCCTGTCTATCCTCAACAAACCGCTGCTGCAGTTCCATACCCAGTTCAACGCCTCCCTGCCGTGGGACAGCATCGACATGGACTTTATGAACCTGAACCAGACCGCGCACGGCGGCCGCGAGTTCGGCTTCATCGGCGCGCGTATGCGTCAGCAGCACGCGGTGGTCACCGGCCACTGGCAGGACGGCAAAGCGCAACAGCGTATCGGCTCCTGGATGCGTCAGGCGGTCTCTAAACAGGACACCCGCCACCTGAAAGTGGTACGTTTCGGGGACAACATGCGTGAAGTGGCGGTCACCGACGGCGACAAAGTGGCCGCGCAGATCAAGTTCGGCTTCTCCGTGAATACCTGGGCCGTGGGCGACCTGGTGCAGGTGGTGAATGAAATCAGCGACGGCGACGTGAGCGCGCTGGTAGACGAGTACGAAAGCAGCTACCGCCTGACGCCTGCGGCACAAATTAACGGCGACAAGCGCCAGAACGTGCTGGACGCGGCGCGCATCGAGCTGGGCATGAAGCGCTTCCTGGAGCAGGGCGGCTTCCACGCCTTTACCACCACCTTTGAAGATCTCCACGGTCTGAAACAGCTGCCGGGTCTGGCGGTACAACGTCTGATGCAGCAGGGCTATGGCTTTGCGGGCGAAGGCGACTGGAAAACTGCCGCTCTGCTTCGCATCATGAAGGTGATGTCGACCGGTCTGCAGGGCGGCACCTCCTTTATGGAAGACTACACCTACCACTTCGAAAACGGCAACGACCTGGTGCTCGGCTCGCACATGCTGGAAGTGTGTCCTTCCATCGCGGTAGAGGAAAAACCGATCCTCGACGTGCAGTACCTCGGCATCGGCGGTAAAGCCGATCCGGCGCGTCTGATCTTCAACACCCGCACGGGCCCGGCCATCAACGCCAGCCTGATCGACCTTGGCGATCGTTTCCGCCTGCTGGTGAACTGCGTCGATGCGGTTGAAACGCCACATTCTCTGCCGAAACTGCCGGTCGCCAACGCCCTGTGGAAAGCACAGCCTGACCTGCCAACCGCCTCAGAGGCCTGGATCCTGGCCGGCGGCGCGCACCACACGGTGTTCAGCCACGCGCTGGATCTGAACGACATGCGTCAGTTCGCCGAGCTGCACGACATCGAGCTTACCGTGATTGATAACGATACCCGCCTGCCCGCCTTCAAAGACGCGCTGCGCTGGAATGAAGTCTATTACGGTTCAAAACGCTAAGCCCTGAATGCCCGGTGGCACTGCGTTTACCGGGCCTACGGTTTCGTAGGCCGGATAAGCGAAGCGCCATCCGGCAGGAGACAACTATGTTAGACGATCTCAAACGTCAGGTGCTCGAAGCCAACCTGGCGCTGCCGAAACATAATCTGGTGACCCTGACCTGGGGCAACGTCAGCGCCGTTGATCGGGAAAAAGGCGTGTTCGTGATTAAGCCTTCCGGCGTGGATTACACGGTGATGACCGCAGACGATATGGTGGTTGTCAGCCTCGAGACCGGCGAAGTGGTGGAAGGCAACAAAAAACCGTCCTCCGATACGCCCACTCACCGCCTGCTCTATCGGTCATTCCCGACCATCGGCGGCATCGTGCATACCCATTCGCGCCATGCCACCATCTGGGCGCAGGCGGGCCAGTCCATCCCGGCGACCGGTACCACCCACGCGGACTACTTTTACGGCACCATTCCCTGCACGCGTCTGATGACCGATGCAGAAATCAACGGTGAGTATGAGTGGGAAACCGGCAACGTGATTGTCGAAACCTTCGAAAAACAGGGGATCGACGCGGCGCAGATGCCCGGCGTGCTGGTGCACTCCCACGGCCCGTTTGCCTGGGGGAAAAACGCGGAGGACGCGGTGCATAACGCCATCGTGCTCGAAGAGATCGCCTATATGGGGATCTTCTGTCGCCAGCTGGCACCGCAGCTGCCGGATATGCAGCAAACCCTGCTGGATAAGCATTACCTGCGCAAGCACGGCGCGAAGGCCTACTACGGGCAGTAAGCTGTATATAAACCCAGCATTAAAATCTTAACCAGGCTATAATCAGGCCTGGTTTTGTTTTCTGGGATAACGGCGTGGCGCAGGCGCAAGAAGGTTTTTTACTGACCCGACACTGGCGGGATACCCCTCAGGGCACCGAGGTCGCGTTCTGGCTGGCAACCGATAACGGTCCGCTGCACGTTACGCTCCCGCCGCAGGAATCCGTGGCCTTTATTCCTGAAGTCCACGTCGAGAAGGTGAAACAGCTGCTGCGCGGCGAAAACGGCTGGCGCATTACCCCGCTTGAACTGAAGGATTTCCACCGCCAGCCGGTTTACGGCCTCTACTGTCGCGCCCATCGCCAGCTGATGCGCTATGAAAAACTGCTCCGCGAGGCGGGCGTGACGCTCTACGAAGCCGATATCCGCCCGCCGGAACGCTTTCTGATGGAGCGGTTCATTACCGCCCCCGTCTGGGTTGATGGCATCGAACAAAACGGCGGCGTCGTTAACGCGCGCCTGAAGCCGAATCCGCACTATCGCCCACCGCTGAAGTGGGTCTCCATGGATATCGAAACTACCCGTCACGGCGAACTGTACTGCATTGGCCTGGAAGGCTGCGGCGATCGGGTTGTCTATATGCTCGGGCCGCCGAATGGCGATGCGTCCGCGCTGGATTTCCGGCTTGAGTACGTCAACAGCCGCCCGCAGCTGCTGGAGAAGCTTAACCAGTGGTTTGCCGACTACGATCCCGATGTTCTGATCGGCTGGAACGTGGTGCAGTTTGACCTGCGCGTGCTGCAAAAACACGCCGAGCGCTACCGCATCCCGCTGACGCTCGGGCGCGGCAACAGCGAGCTGGAATGGCGCGAACACGGTTTTAAGAACGGCGTTTTCTTCGCACAGGCGAACGGCCGCCTGATTATTGACGGCATCGAGGCGCTCAAATCCGCCTTCTGGAGCTTCTCTTCCTTCTCCCTTGAAGCAGTGGCGCAGGAGCTGCTTGGCGAAGGTAAATCCATCGATAACCCCTGGGACAGGATGGACGAGATCGACCGGCGCTTTAACGAAGACAAGCCCGCGCTCGCCACCTATAACCTGAAAGACTGCGAGCTGGTCACGCAGATATTCCACAAAACCGAGATTATGCCGTTCCTGCTGGAGCGCGCGACGGTTAACGGCCTGGCGGTCGACAGGCACGGTGGCTCGGTTGCCGCCTTTAGCCACCTCTATTTTCCCCGAATGCACCGGGCAGGATATGTCGCCCCTAACCTCGGGGAGGTGCCGCCGCAGGCCAGCCCCGGCGGCTACGTCATGGATTCCCGGCCAGGATTGTATGACTCCGTTCTGGTCCTGGACTACAAAAGCCTGTACC